>CAMZFG010000011.1 GCA_947306035.1 uncultured Clostridia bacterium
ATTCGGTCTTGTTGATGTGCTGACCGCCCGCGCCGCTGCTTTTGCAGGATTCCATAACGACGTCGGCGGGGTCGATCCTGACCTCTACCTCCTCGGCTTCGGGCAAGACGGCCACCGTGACGGTGGAAGTCTGAATGCGCCCCTGCGATTCGGTGACGGGCACGCGCTGCACGCGATGCACGCCGGACTCGAATTTGAAGCGGGCGTAAGCGCCCTCGCCGGACACCTGAAAGACCAGTTCTTTGTAGCCGCCGAGTTCCGTTTCGTTCTGCGAGAGGACGTGTACGGTAAAGCCGGCCGCGGCCGCGTACATGGAATACATGCGAAAGAGATCGGCGGCGAACAGGGCCGCTTCCTCGCCGCCCGCGCCAGCGCGGATCTCGACGATGATATCGCGGTCGTCGTTCTCGTCACGCGGCAGCAGGAGCAGACGCAGGCGCTCGGTCAACTCGGTCATTTGCTTTTTCGCGGTCTCCGCCTCTGCTTGCGCGAAAGCGCGCAGCTCCGCGTCGGTGGTGTGTCCGGCCAGTTCCGACGCCTCGTTTGCCTCGCGTTCCGCCTGCAGCAGGGCGCGATACGCGGTGACGACGGGGGAAAGGCGCTTGTATTCTTTCATAACGGCGGCCATGGCCTGTCCGTCGGCGGCGAGCGCCGGGTCGGCCGAGCGGGCTTCCAGTTCGCGGTAGCGGGCCTCGATCGCCTGTAATTTGGAAAGCATCAGGCGCGGCAGAAGGCGCAGAACGCGCGGAAGGCCTCGTACAGGTCGACTTTGGCAATGACCTCGTAGGGCGCGTGCATGGAGATGACGGGCACGCCGAGATCGACGGTCTCCACGTTGTGACCGGCCATGAATTTGGCAACGGTGCCGCCGCCGCCCTGGTCGACTTTGCCGAGTTCGCCGGCCTGCCAGACGACGTTCTCCTTATCCATCACGCCGCGCAGCCAGCCGATGTATTCGGCGTTGGCGTCGTTGGTGCCGGATTTACCGCGCGCGCCGGTGTATTTGGTCAGCACGACGCCGCCGGCAAGCAGGGGGGTGTTGCGTTTTTCGAACGCGTCGGCGAAATTGGGGTCAAAGGCGGCCGAAACGTCGGCCGACAGGCATTTGGAATGCGCGCGCACAACGGCGGGGTCGCCGCCGAGCGCCACGGCGATCTCGTTGACGAGATCGAGAAAGACGTCGCATTTCATGCCCGTGCTGCCCTCGCTGCCGATTTCCTCTTTGTCGGCCAGTACGCACATCAGGGTGTGGGTGGGGGCGGGATCCTCGAACATGGAGAGCAAAGCGGGATAGGCGCAGACGCGGTCGTCGTGACCGTAAGCGCCGATCAGAGCCCGGTCAAAGCCGATGTCGCGGGCTTTGAGAGCGGGCACGGCCGAGATCTCGGCCGTGAGAAAATCGGCCTCGGTGACGCCGTATTTTTCGTTGAGCAGCGCCAGCACGTTCAGTTTGACGGCGTCGCTCTCGTCGCCTTCATAGGGGCGGTTGCCGACCAGCACGTTCAGTTTTTCGCCGGGAATGGCCTCGCCGAGCGGCTTCTGATCCGTATCGTGGCCGAGGTGGGGCAACAGATCGTTGATGTAGAACACGGGGTCGTTCTCGTCTTCGCCGATGCAGACCTCTGCCGTGGAGCCGTCCGCCTTGACGATGACGCCGTGCAGCGCCAGCGGTACGGTGACCCATTGATATTTGCGGATGCCGCCGTAGTAGTGCGTTTTGAAAAACGCCATGCCGCCGTCTTCGTAAACGGGGCATTGCTTGAGATCGAGACGCGGCGAGTCGATGTGCGCGGCGGAAATGCGGATGCCGTTCTCGATGTTCTCGGTGCCGACGGTGAAGAGGTACAGATTTTTGCCGCGGTTGTTGAAGTAGTATTTGTCGCCTGCCGCCAGGGTCTGCCCCATGGTATAGGGACGAAAACCGTTTTGCTCGGCCAGGCGCACGGCGGCCTTCACGGCTTCGCGCTCGGTCTTGGCCTCGTCGAGATACGCGGCGTATCCCTTTGCAAACGCAAAGGCGCGGTCGATCTCGTCGCCGTCGGCGGCTTCATACACGCTCTTTTTGGTGTAAAACAGGGCTTCTTTCAGTTCTTTTGCGTCTTTCATGCTGTACTCCTTTGATCCGGCTGATCGTTTTTGTATTTTTCGTATGCGCGAAGCACTTTCGTCACATACCGTTCGGTTTCGGGATAGGGGATATGCGTCAGGCGCCCGCCCTCGGCGAGCGTCGGATCGTCAAGCCAGGAGAGAACGCGCCCTTCGCCCGCGTTGTAGGCGGCGAGCGCCGTCGGCCAGTCGCCGAACGTTTCGTAGAGCCGCGCGAGATAGAACGTTCCGCAGCGGATGTTGACGGCGGGCGTGAAGATCGCCTCGGCGGGCAGCGCCTCGCCGAGTTCGCCGCAGAGATAGGCAAACGTCTCCGGCAGCAGCTGCATATAACCGACGGCGCCCGCTTTTGAGACGGCGTCGGCTTCAAAATCGCTCTCCGTGCGGATGACCGCCAAAATCAGGGCGTAGGGCACTCCGAAAGCGTCGGAGGCGGCCGCGACGTCACCCGCCACGCGGCGCACGGCCAGACGGCGGCGCAGCGCGGCTGACAGCGGTATGGCGGAAAAGAGCAATGCCGCCGTGATAAGAAAGATCAGCGTTTTTCGTTTTGCGTTCAAGACAATCCCACCCCGGAACGGAGAAGGAAAGCGCGCACTTCGTTTGCCACGATGCTTTCATCCCCGTTATTTTCGAGAATGAGATCGCATCGCGCGCGGTAAAAATCGTCGTCTTTCTGCGCGCAAAGACGGGCGGACGCCGCCGCCTCGTCGATGCCGTCCCGGCGCATGATGCGGCGCAGACGGTGCGCGCGGTCGGCCAGCACGCCGATGACAAGATCACATTCCCGTTCGGCGCCGGCTTCAAAGAGCTGCGGCGCGTCGAACAGAACGGCCCGCACGCCGCGGCGGCGGTAATTTTCTGTCTCTTCGCGCACCTGCGCCATAACATATTTATGGGTGATCTCGTTCAAAGTATGCAGTCGGCTCGGCGTGTCCGGTCTGCCGAACACGGCGGCGCCTAGTTTCTTGCGGTCGACAAAGCCCGCCTCGTTCAGAATGTCGCGGCCGAACGCGCTTGCCAGTTCGTCGGTGCAGGGGCCTTTTGCGGCGAGAATGCCGTGATAGACGCGATCCGCGTCGATGGCGGGAATGCCGTAAGCGGCAAAAAAGCCGGCGACCGTACTTTTGCCGGCGCCGCTCGGGCCCGTCAGACCGATGATCTTCACCGCGCGACACTCCTTTTTGCGATAATTTTTTATTATTATACTACATCTTGTGGCAAATTGCAAGAGTTAAACACAATGTTGTAAAGATTACGTCTTGAATTTTTCGCGCTTATCGGCTATAATAAGAAAAAAGGCAGGGATCAACATGCGATATACCACGGTACTGTTCGACGCGGACAATACGCTGCTCGATTTTTCGCGAGCGGAGCGCGCGGCCCTTTGCGACGCGCTTTCGGCCTTCGGCGTGACGCCGGACGAGGAAAAAGTGCGGCGCTACAGCGCCGTCAACGACATGATGTGGAAAAAGCTGGAGCGCGGCGAGATCGGCAAAGCCGACCTGCGCGTGGAACGCTTTGCCGTTTTTTGCCGTTTGTACGATCTGACCGTCGACGTGCCGGCGCTGGCCACGGCCTATACCGATCGCCTCTCCGAAAAAGCGTTTCTGATGCCGGGGGCGCTTGCGACCTGCCGGGCGCTGGCGGCGCATTGCGATCTTTACGTCATCACCAACGGGCTGCGTACCGTGCAGGAAAAACGATTTGCCGCCACGCCCCTCTATCCGCTGTTCAAAGGTTCGTTCATCTCCGAGGTCGTGGGCGCGGAAAAACCCGACCCCGCCTTTTTCGCGGCGGTCGCGCACGCCATCGACGGCTTTGAAGCCGCAAAGACGCTCGTGGTGGGAGATTCGCTGACTTCCGATATCGCGGGCGGTATCGCGGCGGGGCTGGACACCTGCTGGTTCAATCCGAAGCACCTGGAAAATCCGGGCCTGCCCGTGACCTTTACCGTAGATCGGCTGGAAGACCTCATCCCGCCGATCCTTGCGTGAACGCCGCGTTTGAGGACGTATTGAAAGAGCGGGGCATACCGTTTTTGAACGGCGTGCCGACCGCCGGACTGTGCACCTTCCGCATCGGCGGGCCGTGCAAACGCCTGATCCGCCCGCGCTGTGCGGGGGAACTGATCGCCGCCGTGCGCGCCGCCAAACGGTGCGGCGAACCCTACGCCGTGATCGGCGGCGGCAGCAACGTGCTGTTCTGCGACGGCATCGAGGCCGTTTCGCTGATCTCGACCCGCGGTATAAACGGCGTCACGGAGGTGCGCCCCGACGCCTGGCGAGTGGGCGCGGGCGTGCTGCTGCCGCGCCTTGCGCACCTGGTCGGTCGGGCCGGATTTGACGACATGACCTTTGCCTGCGGCATACCCGGAACGGTGGGCGGCGGGATCGTGATGAACGCCGGCGCACACGGAAAATGCCTCGGCCCACGCATCAAAAGCGTGCTGGCCTATGATCCCGAACACGACGAATTGAAAACCTATTTTCAAAAAGAATTGAACATATCTTATCGTAAAACGATTTTTCAAGGCAATAACGAGATCGTTCTGGACGCCGTGCTGACGTGGGCGGAGCCGGAAGATCCCACCGTGATCGCCGCGCGGGCAGACGCGCTGCTTGCCGCGCGCAGGGCCGCGCAGCCCGTCTCGGAGCCGAGCGCCGGATCGACCTTTCGGCGCCCCTCGCCGGAGGTGCCGCTCGGCAGGATCTTTGACGAACTCGGATTGAAGGGTCTGACGCGCGGCGGCGCCGCCGTCTCCGAAAAACACGCCGGTTTCATCGTCAACAAAGGCGGCGCGACAGCCGCCGACGTGCTGGCTTTGATCGGGGAAATACAGACGATCACGCAAAAAGAAAGAGGATTTCGGCCTGTGCCGGAACTGTGCCGCATTCCGGAGGAAGTATGAACTATTCGCTTGCACTCAAAGAGGAATTGATCGCGGGGGCGCCGCACGCCGCCTGTTGTCGGCGCGCCTATCTGCGCGGCCTCTTTTTCGACGCGGGCGAAACGAGGAGCGGCGGCATCGCGCTGCGTATTTCCGCGCTGTGCGCAAGAGAAGAAGCGGCGCGCATGTATCACGAGTTGTACCGGCGCGAAGCGCTGGCGAGCGGCACGGTGCTGCTGTTTTCCTGCGACGCGCTGTACCGCGACCTGACGGCGGGGCCGCCCGTTTTCAAGTGCGAGCGCTGCGCCGCGCACTTTTTGCGCGGGCTGACGGTGGCTTACGGCTCCGTGACCGACCCCGAAACGGCCTATCACCTGGAATATACGCTGCACGATCCGACCGAACTGCCGTTCCTGACGGACTTTTTCGCCGAGCGCGCCTGGCAGATCAAGAGCCGCCGGCACCGCGACGGCATCGGCCTTTACTGCAAGAACAGCACGACGATCGAGGAGATCCTCACCTATATGGGCGCCAACAACGCGCTGTTCGCGCTGATGAACGCCAAGATCGCGCGGGACATCCGCAACGAGGAGAACCGCGCCACCAACTGCGTGACGACCAACATCGGCAAAGCGGTCGACGCGGCGGCCAAAACGCTGGAGGCGATCGCCGCCATCCGCGCCGCGGGCGCTTTTGAGCGCATGCCCGTCAAATGGCAGCAAACGGCCCGCCTGCGGGAGGACAACCCCGACGCCACGCTGACGGAACTGGCGCTGCTGCACGACCCGCCCATAACGAAATCGGGTCTCAATCACCGCCTGCAGAACATGGCGGACTACGCCGCGCAGCTGAAAAAAACCCACGTCTGAAGAACGGAAAGTACAAAAGAAAGGAGAACCGCCATGCCGCATTTCGTGCATTTGCATCTGCACAGCGAATACAGTCTGCTCGACGGGGCGTGCCGCATCCGCGATATACCGAAACGGGCCAAAGAGTGCGGCCACACGGCGGTCGCTCTGACCGATCACGGCGTCATGTACGGCGCGGTGGCCTTTTACAACGCCTGCGTGGCCGAGGGCATTCAGCCCATCATCGGCTGCGAGGTCTACGTGGCGCCCCGCTCGCGGCACGACAAAACGAGCGGCGACGCGCACCCCTATCATCTGGTGCTGCTGTGCGAGAACGAGACGGGGTACCGCAACCTGATCGAAATGGTGTCGCTCTCCTTTACCGAGGGCTTTTACGTCAAGCCGCGGGTCGATATGGAGCTGCTGCGCACCCACTCCGAGGGGCTGATCGCGCTGTCCGCCTGCCTGGCGGGCCGCATCCCGCAGCTCCTGACGGGCGGCGACGTCGACGGCGCCTGCCGCGCGGCCGGGGAACTGTCGGCCATATTCGGCAAGGATCATTTTTATATCGAACTGCAGGATCACGGCCTGCCCGCGCAACAGCAGATCCTGCCGCTGCTCGCCGAGGTGGCCAGACGGTGCGCGCTGCCCATGGTGGCCACCAACGACTGCCACTATCTGCGCCGCGAAGACGCGGAAACGCAGTCCGTTCTTTTGTGCATCCAGACCAACAGCCGTCTCTCGGACGGCCGCCCCGTCGGCTTTGAAACGGACGAGTTCTACTACAAGACGACCGAGGAGATGCAGGAACTGTTCGCCGCGTACGAGGGCGCGATCGAAAACACCGGCCGCGTGGCCGATATGTGCCGCTTCACCTTTGATTTTTCAAAGACTTATTTGCCGAAGTTCCCGTGCCCGGCGGGGCGCGACGCGGCTTCGTATTTGCGCGAGTTGACCGACAGGGGATTTGCGGCGCGCGTGGAGGCGGGGCTGATCGACTTTGACAGGCACGCCGAGACGGAATACCGCGAGCGGCTGGAGTACGAACTTTCCGTCATCACCAAAATGGGCTACGCCGACTATTTTCTGATCGTGCAGGATTACGTGGCCTACGCCAAATGCAAAGGCATTCCCGTGGGCCCGGGGCGCGGCTCCGGCGCGGGGAGCCTTGTGGCGTATGCGCTCGGCATCACCGACGTCGATCCGCTGGTGTTCGACCTGCTGTTCGAGCGCTTTCTGAACCCCGAGCGCGTCAGCATGCCCGATATCGACATGGACTTTTGCTATATCCGCCGCGACGAGGTCATTCGCTACGTGGCAGAGCGGTACGGCAGAGATCACGTGTCGCAGATCATCACGTTCGGCACGCTGGCGGCAAGAGCCGCTATCCGGGACGTCGGGCGCGCGCTCGGCATGCCGTACGGCGAGGTGGATACGGTCGCCAAAGCGGTGCCGCGGGAACTCGGCATCACCATTGCCGACGCGCTGAAACTGCCCGATCTCAAGGCGCTGTATCAGAGCAACGCCGATATGCGGCGCCTGATCGATCTGGCCATGGCGCTGGAGGGCATGCCGCGCAACGCCTCGATCCACGCGGCCGGCGTGGTCATCACCGAAGAGCCGCTGTCCCACTATCTGCCGCTGGCGGCCAACAACGGGGTGGTCGTGACCCAGTACGACATGGACACCGTGGCCAAACTGGGGCTTTTGAAGTTCGATTTTCTCGGCCTGCGCTATCTGACCATCATTCACGACGCCGTGGAGCAGATCCGCGAAAACGACCCTGCCTTCGACATTGAAAAACTGCCGCTCGACGACGCGGACACCTACCGGCTGATCAGCCGGGGCGCGACGTCCGGCGTGTTTCAGCTGGAATCGGCCGGCATGCGGCAAATGCTGACCAACCTTTCTCCCGACTGCTTTGACGATATCGTGGCGGCCATCGCGCTGTATCGGCCGGGGCCCATGGACTCCATTCCGACCTTTATCGAGAACCGCAAGCACCCCGACAAGATCGTTTATAAACTGCCGCAGCTGGAGCCGATCCTGGCCTCGACCTACGGGTGCGTGGTCTATCAGGAACAGGTCATGGAGATCTTTCGCACGCTGGCGGGATTTACGTTCGGTCACGCCGATATCGTGCGCCGCGCCATGTCCAAGAAAAAAGCGGCGGCGCTGGAGGCCGAGCGGGGCGCGTTCCTCTCCGGCTGTGCCGAAAACGGCATTGACGAGGGGACTGCCTCGGAGATGTTCGACCAACTTTCCGATTTTGCCAATTACGCTTTCAACAAGAGCCACGCGGCGGCCTATGCGGTCATCTGCTACCGCACGGCCTACCTGAAAGAGCATTACCCGAAAGAGTATTTCGCGGCGCTGCTCACCTCCGAACTCGGCAATATGCCGAAGATCGCGGAATATATCTCCGAGGTCGGCAAGCGGGGCGTGAAGGTGCTGCCGCCGGACATCAACGAGTCGGTGGCGGAATTCCACGTCAGCGGCCGTCATATCCGCTTCGGGCTTCTCGCGCTGAAAAACGTGGGGCGGCTGTTTTTGGAGGCGGTCGTGGCCGAGCGCACGCGCGGTGGGCCTTACCGCTCGTTTGACGAGTTTCTCGACCGCATGGCGGGGCACGATCTCAACAAACGGCAGGTCGAGGCGCTCATCAAGGCGGGCGCGTTCGACAATCTCGGCATTTACCGCAGCCGTCTGCTCGCGGTGTACGAGCATATGGTCGACCGCTTGCAGAGCAAAACGCGCTCCAACCTGACGGGACAACTCGATATTTTCGCCTCCACGGGCACGGAGAGGCCCGACGTGACCTATCCCGAACTGCCGGAATACGGCCTGCGCGAACTTCTGATGCAGGAAAAAGAGGCCGCGGGCATGTATTTTTCGGGCCACCTGCTGGACAGTTACGCGGGCGCGCTTGCCGATCCATCCGTCACGCCGATCCATCGGCTGATGGAAACGGACGAGGCAGGCGACTACCTGCACAACGACCGCGAGCGGGTGCGCGTGGCGGGCATCATCACGGCGTTGACCGCCAAAATGACCCGCAACGATCAGCGCATGGTGTTTTTCACGCTGGAAGACCGCCTCGGCGAGATCGAGTGCGTCGTTTTTCCGAAAGTGCTGGACGAGGTGGGTCATCACGTGCGCGAGGACGCGGTGGTCATGGTGGACGGCACGCTGTCTTTGCGTGAAGACGAACTGCCGAAAGTGCTGGTCGAAACGCTTACGGAACTGAAAGAGGACGGGCAGGCCGCCGCGGCGCCCGCCGCCGAAACGCAGAAAGCGCCGTCCGCCGAAAAGAAAGCCGAGCCCGCGCCCGAACGGGCAAAGATCGTCTATATCCGCGTGCCGTCGCTGTCGGGCGAGGTATGGAAAAAGATCAAAAACCTGCTCGAGATCTTTGACGGCGCCTGTCCCGTCTCGGTCTTTGCCGCCGACGAGGGCGCCTATCACCCGCAGCCGGTCGGATTCGCCTGTTCCGCCTATACGCTGCGTGAACTGCGCAAACTGGCGGGCGACGAAAACGTGGTGACAAAATAAACCTGCCGCAGGGGCAGGTATCAAAAACCCCCATACTGCCGACAATAAGGCGGAATGGGGGTGTTTTGATGTCCGAAAACAAAAAAGGGCGCCTTTTGCGCGTGCTGCTGCGGCTGACGCTGGGCATTTTTGTATTGCTGACGGCGGCGGTGATCGCTTTCGGCGTCTGGGCGGCGGGCGTGTCGGGCGACGTGGACGCGTCGCTGTTTGAAGAAGGCACCAAAGACCGCACCACGCGCCTTTATTGCTACGACGAACGGGGCGACGCGGAAGAACTGGTCGAAGATCGGCTGTCCGGCTATGAAAACGCGCTGTTCTGCTCGCTTGACGATATGCCGAACGATCTGAAAAACGCCTTTATCGCCATAGAGGACAAGCGCTTTTACAGCCACAGGGGCGTGGACTGGCGACGCACGGCCTCGGCGGCGTTCACCTACCTCAAAAACGGCGGCCACGCACCTTTCGGCGGTTCGACCATCACGCAGCAGCTCATCAAAAACCTGACGGGCGAAGCGGAGCGGAGCGCCTCGCGCAAAGTCAGCGAGATCCTGCGCGCCGCCAAAGCGGAGCGGAAATACGACAAAGACACGATTTTAGAGTATTATCTGAACGTGGTCAATCTGGCCGAGAACTGCTACGGCGTGCGCACCGCTTCCAACGCCTATTTTTCAAAGGAGCCGGCAGACCTCTCGCTGACCGAAGCGGCGGCGCTGGCCGCCATCACCAACAATCCGGCCCGGTACGACCCCATCAAGCACCCCGAGGCCAACCGGACGCGGCGCGACCTGATCCTTTCCGAAATGCGGGCGCAGGGCATGATCGACGAGGCGGCGTATCAGGCCGCGCGGCAAGCAGAAACGGTGCTTTGCGTCAATGAAAAACTGCTCTCCGGCAAGGTCAACTCCTGGTACGCGGATATGGTGATCGCCGACGTGATCGCCGACCTGCAGAAAGAGCGCGGGCTGACGGCGGAGGAGGCCGCGCGCCTGGTCTTTTGCGGCGGCTTGCAGATCTACACGGCGGAAAGCAAGGATGTGCAGAAGATCCTTTGCACCTACTACGAAGATAAAGACCGCTTTCCGACCCACAAAGGCGGCAGAAAGGCAGAGAGCGCCATGATGATCGTCGACCCGGTCAACGGCGATATTTTAGCGGTGGCGGGCGCCGTCGGCAAAAAGACGACCAACCGCATTCAGAACTACGCCGTCGACGCCAAACGCCCCAGCGGCTCCGTGATCAAGCCGATCGGCGTGTACGGCCCGGCGCTGGAGCGGGGGGTCGTGACGTGGAGCACGGTGTTTGACGACGTTCCGCGCACCTTCAAAGAGGACGGCGCGCCCTGGCCGCGCAATTCGCCGGACGTTTATCGGGGTCTGACCACCGTTTCCACGGCGCTGACGCACTCCGTCAACACGGTCAGCGTGTCGATACTCGAACAGATGGGAACGGGCGCCTCGTTCCGCTTTCTGCACGATACGCTCGGCATGACGTCGCTTGACAAAGAGCAGGATATGAACGCGGGGGCGCTGGCGCTGGGGCAGCAGACGAACGGCGTGACGCTGCGCGAACTGCTGGGCGCCTATACGGCCGCTGCGGGGGACGGCGTTTATCGCGGCACGCGCAGTTACTATAAAGTGCTTGACAACAAAGGGGAACTGCTGCTGACGAAAGCCGCGGAAAACAGACCCGCGCTCTCCCGCGCCAACGCCGCCGTGCTGACGCTGATGCTGCGCCGCGCCGTGCGGGAGGGAACGGGCCGCGCGCTGACGCTGAAAGACCGGCTCGACGTGGCGGGCAAAACGGGCACCAGCAGCGATTGCTGCGACAAATGGTTCGTCGGTTACACGCCGGAACTGCTGGCGGGCGTTTGGTACGGTTTTGAGTATCCCGAGCCGCTGGACGACGTCAAGGGAAATCCGGCGCTGACGGCGTTTGACGGCGTGATGGGGCGCGTGGAGCAAGCGCATCCGGCGAAAAAACGCAGTTTCGATACGCCGCCCGACGTGGCGGCGGTGCGGTACTGCGCGGACAGCGGCGGCATACCGACCGACGTGTGCGCGCTGGACCCGCGCGGCGACCGCACCGAGATCGGGTACTTTGTAAAAGGTACGGAGCCGAGCGCGCCCTGCGACCGGCACACCCTGATCGACTATTGCGAGGGGGGCGGCGTTGCCACGCCGGTATGTCCCGCAGAGGCGCGTCACCCGGTGGCGCTTTTGCGCGTGACGCGGCAATTTCCGCGCCCCATCCGCGTGCTGGACGCGCCCTATACCTGCGTCGGCGAATGTCCCGAAAAACAACCTGATTTAACGGATAATGCACCATATTATGCGCTGAACTTCGATAAAAACCGAAATTTCGGCATTGGCATGGACGTGACGCCATTTAACCGCGCCTGCCCGGAACACGGCGGCGACCCGTTTTTGGCAAGGCGCTTGCTGCCGTATCCGAAGGCCGATGACACCGCATAAAAACAGGCAGGCGCGCGGCGCCTGCCTGTCGGTTTTTCATACGTTTGCGTCTTCCCACCGATAGGCGGTCAGATCGCCCTGTTCTTCCAGCCCCTCGAACTGCCGCTGACGGAACACCTCGAAAACGGCGACGGCCACGGAGTTGGAGAGATTGAGACTGCGCAGCGTGGGCCGCATCGGGATGCGCACCGCCGTTTCTTTGTGGTGAAACAGCAGGTCTTCCGGCAGGCCGGCCGTCTCCTTGCCGAACATCAGAAAAACGCGGCGCGGATAGACGACGTCGGTATAGGCGCGGGGCGCTTTGGTGGTGAAATAGTAAACGGCGGCATCGGGATTTTTGCCGAAAAAGTCGTCAAGCCCGTCATAATAGGTGATGTCGAGTTTATCCCAGTAGTCGAGGCCGGCGCGTTTGAGTTTTTTGTCGTCAATGGCAAAGCCGAGGGGGCGAATGAGGTGCAGCGCCGCCCCCGTGGCGGCGCAGGTCCTGGCGATGTTGCCCGTGTTCTGCGGTATTTCCGGCTCGTGCAGCACGATGTTTATGTCTGCCATGTTTTTTCGTCCTTTTCGTTTGTTGCTTTTATTATAGCGTTTTGCGTCGTTTTCCGCAAGGGCGGGGAAAAAATTTTGCAAAATTTTCATGGGGGTATGGCATTCCGCGCCAAAATGTAGTATAATAATTTTATGATTTCTATACCGGAGGTTCCCATGGGACTTTTTCGCAAACTGTTCGGCTCTTACAGCGACCGACAGATCAAAAAACTGCGCCGCACGGCGGACGAAATAGAGGCGCTGGCGCCCAAATACGCCGCCATGACCAACGAAGAACTGGCGCACGTGACGGTGGAACT
>CAMZFG010000012.1 GCA_947306035.1 uncultured Clostridia bacterium
GCCAGCGCGAGCAGCGCACGGAAGGAGTCGACGCGGAAAATGCGGACGACCGCCTCGTTGACGAGGGCGAACGAAAAGGCCACCAGCGCGATGGGCACGAGCGTGGACAGCATGCGGTTGAACTCACGGTCTACGCCGCGCGTGTAGAGATAATGCCGGCGGCCGCGGAAAAAGCGGTCGAGCGCCAGATAGAGCGCCGAGGCGCCGAGACCCGACAAGATGGCGAGAAACATGGATTTCGGGCCCATGCTGTCGGTGCCGAACTCGGTGAGATTGACGCCCGCCAGAATGAAGAACGACAGCATGGCCGCCACCACGGCGCCGCCGTGAACGGCCTCGGCATCGGCTTTGATCTTCATGTAAGAGCGGCTGATGGAGAAGGTCATGTAGAGCGACAACACGCCGAACGTGGCCTTGTTGATGATCTCAAACAGTTTCAGAAAGAAGCCGTTCGCGAACCACGCGATGAAGTGCTGATATCCCTTGACGGGAAAGGTCGTAAACACCAGCGCGAACGCGCCGATGATCAGCACGGGGATCATATTGACAAGACCGCCGCGAACGGCGCGGACGGCAGTCGTCTGCTCGATCCGCCGGATAGTGGTCAGGATCTTGCGTCCCGGTTTCATAGATGTGCCTCCTTGCAAAGAAGAATATCGGAATGAACGCACCTTACGGCGTGATCTTTTGCAGTTCGTCGGGATACTTTTTCGGTTCTTTCAAAACCGTCACGAGCGCGCCCGGGTACAGGCGGTTCAACTTTTTGACCGTTTTCGGCGCGGCGCCGCTGCCGGCATACAGAATGAACGAAACTTGCTTGCCCGTCAGATCAAGCGCTTTCAGCACCGTGTTGACGGGACAGGCGGGGCGACCGTTCCAGACGGGCATGCCGATTGTCACGGCGTCGTAGTTCGCCACGTCGGCGTCAAAACCGACGAGCGGCGCGCGATAGCCGACGCCGGCCAAAAAACCGCCCTGCATGATCTTGAAAAAGAACGGGCGCGGCAACTCCTTTTTCGGCGTCACGCGCCGGAGATCGTAGCCGTTTTCCGCGAGGAACGCGGCGACTGCTTCTCCGTTGCCCGTGTGGCTGTAGTAAACGAATAATTTGCGCAACGTTCGGCCCTCCCCGGTAGCAATATATAAAAAACCATAATAAGTATAACACTTAATTTCGGCATTTTCAAGGAAAACCGCAATCTTATTTTGTTTTTTCTTGCGCTTTGCGCGGGAACATGATACAATGAGAACGAGAAAACGCAAAACGGAGGATCGCTGTATGGAAACGAAAAAAACGCGGCTGGCGCCGTGGATCGCGTGGCTGACGCTGCTCTACTTCCTCATTCTGTTTGCCGAACGGGCGCAAAGCGTGATCCGGGTGCTTGTGAACGGCTCGTTTTTCGCTTCGGCGTTTGACGGGTACGTCGACGTGCTGACCGTGGTATCGCTGACGGCGACCGTCTTGCTGTCGGTCGTTTGGAACAAGTTTTGGTACCCGGCGCTCGCGGGGCGCGGCGCGCCGGACTACACGCGCCTTTCCGTGACGGCGGGCGTGCTGCTGCTCTCCGGCATGGTACACACGGCATACACCGTGGCGCCGGTGCAGTTTGCCGCCTACGGCATGCTGATCGCGGCCATGATCCTGCGCACCGTCGAAACGGCGAGCGGGCAGGACAAAGTGCGGGTGTGGTATTCCCTGGCCTACCTCACCGCGTTCTCGATGGCCATTCCCGTCATGTATCGCTCTTTTCTGCCCCATTCGGGCCTGTTTCACGTGATCGAGGCCATGGCGGCGGCCGTTTTGGTGTTCTTTTTCACCGTCATGCTGCGCCGCGTTTTTCTCGGCCGCGCCGAAGACCTTTTGGACAAGGAACCGCTTTTGGTCGCCGTGGCGGCGGACGCGATCATTCTGGCGCTGCGGTGGCAGGAAAAAGTCAACACGTTCGTGCTGATATTTGCCGCGCTGACGCTTGCGCTGTTCGCGGCGGGCAAAGTGCTGTTCCATTTTAGAAAAGGCGGGCAAATCTGAA
This sequence comes from uncultured Clostridia bacterium, assembly GCA_947306035.1. Classification (GTDB taxonomy): domain Bacteria; phylum Bacillota; class Clostridia; order Oscillospirales; family CAG-272; genus Firm-07. The sequence continues at coordinate 2,031 of CAMZFG010000012.1, forward strand.
AATGCCGAGGGCCCTTTCGCGCCTGTTTTCAATACCGTTTCCCCTCTAATTCAGTTTTATATCAAAAAGATCCCCGACCGAAGTCGGGGATCTTTTGTTGTTTCAGAGTGCGCCGAAGATCCACATGATCAGAAAAGCAAATCCGACCAGAATGGCCGCGGCCGGTATGCCGACGACCACAAGGCCCGTCAGCACCATGACCAGTCGGTCTGTAAAAGTGGGCTTTGCCTCTTCAAAACGCTGCCGGAATTCCTCTTCGTCCTGTTTGGTGGCACGGCGCAGCCGGCGCCAGATCATGCCTCTTTCTCCGCGGCCGCGGGATCGACGTCGCGGTTGGATTTGCGCTCGGTCTTGGGCATTTCAAACAGGTAGTTGCCGTTTTCGTCCAGTTTGCGCTCCGGGAAGTGGCAGGCCACGAAATGGCCGGGCGCGACCTCGGTGAGCGGAGGCGGCACGCGTTTGCACTTGTCGCACGCCATATAGCAGCGGGTGTGGAATTTGCACCCTTCCGGCGGACGAATGGGGCTGGGGATGTTGCCCTCGAGCAGGATGCGCTCTTTCTTCAGGCTCTCCGGGTCGGTGGTCGGAATGGAGGAAAGCAGCGCCACGGTGTAGGGGTGACGCGGATCGTTGAAGGTGGTCTCGGCGTCGGCCAGTTCCACCACGTTGCCGAGGTACATGACGCAGATGCGGTCGGAGATGTAGCGCACCACCGACAGGTCGTGCGAAATGAACATGTACGTCAGTTTTTCTTTTTCTTTCAGTTCCTGCAGCAGGTTGATGATCTGCGACTGAATGGACACGTCAAGCGCCGAGACGCATTCGTCGCACACCACGAATTTCGGTTTGACCGCCAGGGCGCGCGCGATGGAAATGCGCTGCCGCTGACCGCCCGAAAACTGGTGCGGATAGCGGTGGAGCATGTACTCCTGCAGGCCGCATTTCTCCATGGTTTCGACCACGTGCTGCCGCATTTTGGGCGAGCCGGCCTTGAAAAACTTGTGCGTGAGCAGACCCTCTTCGATGATCTGACCGATGGTGAAACGAGGGTTCAGAGAGGAATACGGGTCCTGGAAAATGATCTGCAGGTCACGGCGCAAAAAGCGCATTTCGCCGTATTTCAGTCTTGACAGATCGACGCCGTCGTCGCGCATCGCTTCGCACTTTTCAAACTCGGCGTTGCCGTTGTACTTTTCACGCAGTTCGTTCAATTCGGTGCGCACGGCCTCGATCCGCTCCGTTTCCGCGCCGATTTCCGCCTCAAGGCGTTCCTTTTCGGCCGTCAGCGCCTCTCGTTTCTGCTGCCGTCTTTCGGCTTTTTTATCGACGACGGGCTCGGCCTCGGACTGCGATTCGTCCGCGGTCCCGGTCGTATCCTCGGAGAGGTGATCGAGTTTGATCTCGACGTTGTGCAGTTTGTCCTTCAGCGCCTTTTTGCGGCGGCACAGCGTGTAGAACTGTTCCAGTTTGGCGCGGCCTTCCCCACCCTCGTCGGCGATATGGAAGCCGCCCATGACCTTGACGATGTGGTCAAGGCGCGTTTTGGCGTCGCAGCGGGCCAGGTTCAGGCTTTGCAAAAGGTAAAAGTCTGCCTTTTCTTCGCCGCCGACCTCTTCCAGTTTCTTTTCCAGTTCCGCCACGCGGGCGTTGGCCCGATGCAGCGCCTTTTCGTAGCGGGCGTGTTTGCGCAGCGTGTTGAACACGTAGCAAGGGACCAGTTCTTCCAGCGTGGTGCCGTAGTAGAGCGTGGTGCCGGCCGTTTGTTCGTACAACTGCAGCAGCACGCGTCCGAGCGTGGATTTGCCGCAGCCGGACTCGCCCACGATGCCGAGCGTTTCGCCCTCGTAAATATCCAACGTGATATCTTCGTTGGCGCGGACGTACAGCTGATGGCGCTGGAAAATGGAGGACCGGGCAATGGGAAAGTACTTTTTAAGATTCGTGATGGACAAGATCTTTTTTGTGCTGTTCACTGCAACGTTCCTCCTTTACGGGATAGAAGCAACGGATCTTCTGGCCGGGTTCGACCTCGACCAGTTCCGGTTCCTCCTCCATGCACCGCTTGGTGCAATACTTGCAGCGCGGTGCGAATTTGCATCCCTTGGGCAGCGCCAGCGGGTGCGGCACGGTGCCGGGAATGGGCTCCAGTTTGCCGTTGGGATTGTCCAGACGCGGAATGGAGAACATCAGGCCCTCGGTGTAGGGGTGGCTCTGCCGGCAGGCGGTGAAAATGACCTTGGCGGACGACTGCTCCACCACCTGGCCGCAATACATGACCACCACGTCGTCGGCCATTTCGTTGATGACGCCGAGGTCGTGGGTGATGAAGATGATCGCGGTCCCCTTTTCTTTTTGCAGGTTGTTCATCAGCCGCAGGATCTGTGCCTGAATGGTCACGTCAAGCGCCGTGGTCGGTTCGTCGGCGATCAGGATCTTCGGCTTGCAGGCCAGCGCCATGGCGATCATGACGCGCTGCCGCATACCGCCCGACAACTGGTGCGGATACTGCCGCATAACGGCCTCGGGGTTGGGGATCTGCACGTCGTAGAGCATGTCGAGCGACTTTTGCCAGGCCTCTTTTTTGGAGAGGTGCTGGTGGATGATGAAGGGCTCGGAGAGTTGCTTGGCCACCGTAAACACGGGGTTTAATGACGTCATGGGCTCCTGGAAAATGACGGAGATGGCGTTGCCGCGGATCTGATACAGCTCGTTGATGGAGAGTTTGGTCAGGTCCTTGCCGTCAAACAGGATCTCGCCGGAATCAATGTAGCCGTTTTCATCCAGCAGGCGCAGAATGCTCATGGCGGAAACGGACTTGCCCGAGCCGGACTCGCCCACGATGCCGATGGTGCGGCCGGGTTCCAGCGTGTAGGACACGTCGTTCACGGCCTTGACGACACCTTTTTTGGTATTGAAAAACGTATGCAGATGGTTGATCTCAAGTAATGGCATATCTCTTCCCCTCCTCTCAGCGATCGATCTTGGACTTGGGGTCCATCACGTCGCGCAGGGCGTCGCCCACGATATTGATACAAATGGTGGTGATGGCGAGGAAGATGGCGGTAAACACCCATTGCCACCAGAAGTTGTTCATGACCGTGAGGTTGTTGGCGCCGCTGAGCATATTGCCCCACGTGGGGTGCGGCTGCGGCACGCCGAAACCGAGGTAAGACAGGCCGGATTCCGTCAGCATGCAGCCGGCGAAATCAAGCGTCAGGGTGACGATGATGACGGAAATGACGTTGGGCAGGATGTGTTTGAAAGCGATCTTGCTCTCTTTGACGCCCATGGCCTTGGCGGCGGTGACGTATTCGTTTTCGCGCGCCACAAGCACCTGACCGCGCACCAGGCGGGCCAGACCCGTCCACGACAGCACGCCGAGAATGATCATGATGATGACGATGCGCGCGTTATCGCTGAACGGCATACGCCCCATGATGGCAGACAGGATCATGGCGAAAGGCAGGAACGGGATGGCGGCGAAGATCTCCGTGATCCGCATCAACACCATATCGACCTTGCCGCCGAAGTAGCCGGACAGACAGCCGACGATGATGCCGATGATCGTGGAGATGATGACGGCGATCGCGCCGACCGTCATGGTCATTTTGCCGCCGTTGACGATGCGCTGGAAGATGTCGGCGCCCTTGTTGTCGGTGCCGAACAGGTAGCCGCGCAGGCCCCATTTGGCGGTGATATCGTTCTCCCCGTTGACGGCATAGGTCTGGAAGCCGCCGGCGTAGACGTTGACGGCATCTGCCATTTTACTCTGTTTCGGCGCGTCGCATTGACCCAGTTGGTTGTCGCCCCAGGTATACACATGGCCCTGATTGGTCAGGCCCGCGTAGTGATGCGCGCCCGCCCTGATAGAGGTGAAATACTCGCCGGAAGCCAGACCGGGCACGGAGACCAGCGCGTAGGGCGCGAAATCGCCGGAGAAGCAAAGCGAATTGTCGTCGAGCATGTAGCAGATATTGTCGCTGGTAGCCACGCAGGAGACGATTTTGCGGGAACCGATATAGTTTTTGAGTTTGTAGGCAGGGCCGGTCACGTTGCTGCGGACCAGATTGAAAAGATCGCGCTGACCGGTGTAAATATCGCTGCCGTCTTCGCGGATGGTGACGATGTAGTTCAGGGTAAAGGTGAAATCGCGGAACTTGGCGCCCGCCTCGGCGTAGGTGATGACGCGGTCCATGTTGGCGCAGGCGTTCAGATTGCCCCACAGGTGGAGCGTGCCGTCGTCCATCAGAATGCCGGTGCATTGATAGCCGCATTCCAGTTTTTTGACGTGCGCCACGTCGACGCCGTTGTTGAGCAGATCTTCGGGGATCAGGATCGCGGCCTCAAAACCGCGGGTCTCGTCGGTGCGGCCGTACTGACCGAGGTTTTTGGCGCCCCAGCCGTAGATCTTGCCGTCGTCGCCGATGGCGATGATATGGTCGGCGCCCGCCGCCGCGAATTTGATGTTGGCGTTCTGCACTTCCTCGGGAATGTCGGCCACGTCAATACCGGTGGCGCCCAGTTTGGTGGAACCCCACACGTAGACTTTGCCCGCGTTGGAAAGGCCCACCGAGTAGGAAGTGAAGGAATCGATCGATCTGACGTCGTCACGCAGTTCTTTCGGCACGGAAAGCATCGAGAACGTGGGGGCGATGTTCTTTTGCAGCACCTCGGTATAGGCGTCGCGATAGTGCGGCATGAACAGAGGGCCGATGAACACGAAGAGGAACATGGCAAAGACTAAGAACAGCGCCACCACGGCGTATTTGCGTTCCCAGAAATTGCGCACGATCTGCCGGAGCGGACTGACGATCTCCTCCACGTCGGCGCGGCGGATCTCCTCGTCGGTCAGTTCCCTGTCGTTCGGCACGGCCGATTTGCTGGCGCCCATGAAGATGCGCGCGATCCAGCCGCCCATGGTGACGAAAATGTTCTTTCTGCCGGCTTTGTTCCGGGAGTTTTGCTTTTCACTCATTTTCGGCACCTCCCTTACTTATTGACGCGCACGCGCGGGTCGACCAGACCGTAGATGATATCGATGATCAGGTTGCCGAGCAGCGACATGAGCACGTAGAACATCTGCATCAGCATGACCACGTCATAGTCCTGCGTGCGCAGCGACGTATAAAGCAGGTTGCCCATGCCGTTGATGGCGAACATTTGTTCGATGACGATAGAGCCGGAAAAAATGCCGAGGAACCAGCCCACGACCAGCGTGACCACGGGGATCAGGGCGTTGCGCCAGGCATGCGAATAGACGACCACTTTTTCGCGCAGACCTTTGGCGCGGGCGGTCTTGATGCAGTCCATGGAGAGCGCCTCGATCATGGAAGCGCGGACGTAACGGGTCATGCCGCCGAGCGAGCAGAAGGTCATGACGATCAGCGGCAGAATGAGATAGTACATGCGGTCAAGAAGGTCGCGCCAGTAGTTGTCGGCATACGGTCGACCGGGCGTTGTCATGCCCGACGGCGGCAGGATCTTGAACAGCGAACAGAAAAACCAGATAAAGACGATGGCGATCAAAAAGGTCGGCAGACTGTAACCGATGATGGTCACGACCTGCATGGTCTTATCGCCGAATTTGCCCCGTTTGACGGCGCAGGAGATACCCAGCGGAATGGTGATGCCCAACGCCAACAGCGTTGCGAAGACGTTGATGAACATGGTGTTGCGCATGGGGTCTTTGATGATATCGACCACATCTTTATTATATTGGTAAGAATAGCCGAAATTGCCCTGCAGCAGACCGTTCAGCTTCCCGTTTGAATAGGGAGCCAGGCCCACCCAGCGCAGATAACGCACTATTTTATTGTCAACATCGGTGCCGTAAAGGACTTGATACTCGTGATAGAGTTCTTCAAATTTATTATCACGTTCTTCCTGCGGCAGGTTTTTATAGCGGATGATCTCTGCTTTAGCGTCGGTATAAGCACGATCGCTGGGCACCAGGTTGTAAATGACAAACATGATGATAGACAGGATCAGCAGGACCGCCAACATATATCCGATGCGCTTCAGGATATATTTTAACATGGTGTGTTCCTCATTTCAAAAGGCGTTTTGACAAGGGGTCAAAGCGGCCCGCGGCCGCCCTCGGAATACAAAACAGGCCGGCCGGGCCGGCGCAAAAGTCCGGTATAAAACAGGGGAAAGGAAGGGGCTTGCGCCCCTTCCCCCTTAATTAGGAAATGCGAGATATCAAGCGGCAGGCGTGTTCAGATAGATGTCGGCCACGTCTTTGATGTAGTAAGAGCTGTAGTCGTCATACATACCGGGATCGACCGTCATGTTGTAAGAGTAGTCGTACACCGCGCTGCTGAAGCTGGTGGCGAAGTTGAAGCAGTTGTACAGCGGTGTGCCGCCGTAGGTTCCACTTCCGTAATTCCCCTGTACGAACTCGGACAGCATGGGATAGAAATCGCCTTTGGTGAACTGCACGAGAATACCCGCAGTCGTGATGTTGGCGCCCTCTTTGAAGGCGGTGACCAACTGATCGGTGAAGGGGTTGTCGTCCGTGCCGTACCAGTTGAGGATCAGCGGCATGTAGTAGTAGTCGCCGATCTTGACGGTGGTGTAAGCGCCGTCTTTGGACTGGAAGGTCTTGTCGGCAGCGCTCATCTGATCGGCAGCGATCTTCTTGTAGCGCACGCCGGTGGTGTAAGCACCGCCCTCAGCGTTGTAGACCCAGCCGTCGGCCTCGAGGACCTCGATGGCTTTGTCGGCGGAAGCGGGATACGTGCTGAGCTGCATGCCCTGTTTCACGGCCTCTTTGTACATCCAAGCGCCGCTGTAGTAAGGAGCATCGACCACACCGCCGTAACCGCCGGTAAAGGTCTTGGCGAACGCCGCACGGTCAACGCAGTAAGCGACGGCCTGACGAACGGCCTGGAACTGTGTCGGGCCGAAGTCGCAGCGGAAGGCCAGTTTGCCGTAGCCGGCACGAGCGTAGGTCACGTAGTTGTAAGCACCGTTGCTGTTTCTGACGACCTGGAGCGCCTCGTCGGTCTCGTCACCGCCGGTGATACCGGCGATCACGTCGAGGGTACCGGCCGTGAAGTCGGCCATCTGCGTAGAGGAGACGATCTTCTTGTAAACGATGGTGTTGATGGAGGGTTTGGTGCCTTCGTAGTTGCCCGCGAAGTAGGTGTTCTTGGCCAGAGTAGCGGTCTTGGTAGCGGTGTCGTAGTTCGTCACCGTGTACGGGCCGGAGTAAGGAATGGTGGTATCCGCGTTGTTGGCGGAAGCCACGATGTGAGCGGCCATGTCGTAGACGTCAGCGGTCTTGGCGTAGAAGCCAGCGGAGAGGTAAGCGCCCTGGCCGTCGTCTTTCACCTGGTTCTCACCGAGCCACAGAGCGGGCGCGGTAGGAGCAAAGGCGGCGTAGGTCAGATCGTAGTAGTAAGGAATGTAGTTCTTGTCGATGGTGACGGAGAACTGGGTATCGCTGAGAACGCGGATACCGGAGAGTTCTTTGGTAGCACCCTCGGCGGCAACGCCGGTGTAAGCGGCAAAGGTGCTGTAACCGGCAACGGTCATAGCGGCTTTCTTGTCCACACCGCCGGTGGCGGCTTTGGCCACAGGCGTGGAGAAGACGAGCGTGCTGGCCACGTAGTCGGCGGCTTTGACGGTGGAACCGTCGCTGTATTTCAGGTTGTCTTTGATGGTGATGGTGAAAGTCTTGGAGCCGTCCGCGTTGATGACTTCGTTGTGAGCCTGCACAACGGTGTCGTTCCACTGATAGTTGCCGTCCTTGTTGGCGACAACGGTCTCAAGACCGGTGATCAGAGTCTGGATGTTCGCGTCGGAAGCGCCGGGGGAACTGGTCCTCCAAGAAGGATAACGGAACTGGCCGGAAAGGTCAGTGGTGCTGCCGATGATGATGTTGCCGTCGGTAGAGGTCCAGTCGATCAGAGCGTTGACAACACTCCAGTAGGGGTTGGTGGGGTTCTCTTGAACCTGACCGATCTTGGTGTTGTACACGTCGTAGTACTGGTTGGAGTACAGAGGCATTTCGGGCATCAGGTAGTTCCAACGGGTGATGTAGTACTTCCACCAGGTGGCGTAGTCGGTGTTGCGGCCGGCATCGTCTTTGGTGGCGTCCACGGTGTACACCATGGCCATGGTCAAAAAGTCGAGACCCAGTTTGTAGGCGACGCCGTCTTTGACGATGTAGGCAAGGCCGTCATCATCCTCTTTGACGTCGGCAAGGGTGACTTCTTTGCCGAACTTGTCCCACAGGGAGACATAGTCTTTGTCCGCGCCGTATTCCAGCAGATACACGTTCTTCGCGATCGTGTACACGGGATATTCGGGCTCGGGCTGGGGTTCGTTTCCGCCATTATTGCCCTGCTGGTTGTTGTTGTTCTCATTAGCGGGCGTTTCGTCTTTTTTGCCGCAAGCCGCCAACGAGATGACCGAAACGATCATCAACGCAGCAAGGAGAATAGCCAAAACCTTCTTCATTGTTTTTTCCTCCTAAAAAAATTATTACACTGCGGCAATTACCGCGGATGCAATTCGATGTCAGCGCGCCGTCATTTTTGCCGGGCGGGGGCGGCGCGGAGCCCCGCGAGCGGGAACGGGCCTGCACTTTGCCAAATGCTTTCTTGCAAGAAAAGCAGGCCTTGCGCACGATTTGTTCCTCTATTAATGTAAACATTTTAGCATGACGTTTTTCGTTTGTCAATACATGCCGCTGTATTTTTTGCCGCTTTTATCGCTTTTTTGTGCTAATTTAATATTTTTTTACTTTTGCTCCGTTTCATTATCGGTAAGATTTTTACAAAAAACGGCTTTTATTCGCATTACAAAAAGAAAAAAAGCGAAAGTCGTTCCCTTTTTTCGCAAACTGTGCTATACTGGTGGTGTAACGAAAATGCATAAAAAAGTGCATAAATGTATAAAAGGAGGTGGGCGCGTGGACAACAGGTCCGAATTCAACGAGGCGCCGCGGGAATTTGACCCGACGAGCCGGCACGAATACGACCACGACGCGCCGCTCCTTGAGGTCAATCCGCCCCCCGCAGAGGCACAGACGACGCCGGAAGTCGAGATCAAACGATCCGAGGAGAACGCCCCCTCCCCCGCGCCGCCGGTCAAAACGGAGCGGGCCGCCGCCGAGGCGGCCAAAAAAGCGGGCACGCCCCTGCTGACGCGCATCATCAGCGCGGCCGCCGCCGTGGCGGGCGCGGCGGTGATCGGCACGACTTACGTGAACGAGGCCCGCACCGAGCAGGCACGCTTTGCCGACGTGGTCGCGGAGCAGAACGTGGTATGGATGGAAGTGGACGTGGACCGCTGGTCCGAGGCGCTGAAAATACGCATTTCGACCGACGGCAGCGACGGCTATGAATACATTGAAGTTGACCCGCCGGACGAAACGGCGGAGCAGGACGGCGAAAGGCATTCCCTCTTTTACGAGTATCGGGCGGAAGAGGCCGACGTGCCCCGCACGGTGACCGTGGAACTGATCGGCACCAAGATCTTTATGACCGACGTGCTCGACAGCCGCACGGTGACGCTGACGCCGCGGCCGCCCGACGAATCGCCGCCCGCGGGCGAGGCGACCCTGGCGGCGGTCAGTTATCTGTTTGATCCGACCACCGCGGGCGGGCGCGTGTACGCCGACGTTGCCGTCACCGTATGGTCCGACGCCCTCTCAATAGCGCTCACGGCCGACGATTTTTACGAAACGTTCGACCTGACGGCGCCGCGGGACGACGGAGCGACGACGCATTTTGAGTCCCTCTTTGAGCAGGACGACAACAAGGGCCTGCCCGAACGTGTGACGGTGACGCTGCTCGGCGACGGCGACGCGATCCTGGACG
>CAMZFG010000013.1 GCA_947306035.1 uncultured Clostridia bacterium
CAGTCGGAGGACTTTCTGCGCAACATTCTCGCCGAGTTTGAGGAAGACCCGCAAAAACTGTGGGAGTCCAACATGTTCGGCAAGAGTCTCTACGAACTGGTGGGCGACGGCCTGACGCGCAAACTCGACCACATGCCGCCCGAGGCGCGCCAAAAACTCTCCGAAACGCTCGGCAAGATCATCAACGAGGGCAGCAACGGCCTGATCTGTATCCTGCTGTAAAAATCAAGCGGTCGACCCGAACGGGCCGACCGCTTTTGTTCCAGAAACAAAATATAAAATTCCAAAAAACATTATAAAAAATTCCAAAAACGGCGCAAAAGCGACCTTTTCAGCGCTTTTTGCCCCCGAAATGCGCCCGATAGATGGCCAGCATTTCCGCTTCGTTCAGCACGTAGGGGCTGTTCTGGTAGTTGCCGGCGCCCTTGACCAGATCGACGCGCTCCCGGATCTCCTCTTCGGTAAAGGAAAATTCCACCCCGGCGAGGGCGGGCAGAAACACCTTCAGAACGCCCGGCTTTGCGCCGATATGGGCGCAAAACGCCGCAATGCGGGCCGCGCCGGTCTCGGTTTTCTCGTTATAGGTCAGATAATCGCCCGCAAAAGCGGCGCAGGCGCGGCCGTGCGGCACGCCGTCGAGCAGGGTCAGACTGTAGCCGAGCGGGTGCGGAAAGCCCGTGCCCGTCACGCTGATGGCCGCGCCGGCGGCGGTGGCGGCGGCGGAGAGCCGCTCGCGCATCTCTTCGTCGAACGCGGTCGGATCCTGCGAAAGCACGTCAAACAACTCGCCCGCGGCAAAAAGCGCCGCGTTTTCCGAAAAAACGGTGCTTTTCGGCGAGAGATAGGACTCCATGGCGTGCGCAAAGGCGTCGAGCGCCGTGCTGACGGTGGTGCCGCGGGGCAGAGAGGCGGTATAGCGCGGGTCGACGAACGCGGCGCGGGGCCAGGTGTCGGCGGCCTTGAACGTCTTTTTGCGCCGCCCGTCCGGCAGGGTCAGCACGCTGTAGGGGTTGACCTCGCTGCCCGTGCCCGCCGTGGTGGGGACCATATAGAGCGGAAGCGCCGTACCGCGGCGTTTTGCGGGGTCGTAGATATCCTCGGGCGCCAGCGCCGGATCGACGGCGAAAGCGGCCGCGGCTTTGGCCGCGTCCATGGGCGAACCGCCCCCGATGCCGATGACGAAATCGGCCCCGAACGCGGCGGCTTGCAGCCCTGCCTCGCGGCACGCGAGCAGCGGCGGGTTCTCGGTGACACCGTCAAAGTGCAAAAAGGGGATATTCGCCGCCGCCAGCACGGCTTTTACGTCGTCCAGCGCCCCCGAGGCGGCCGCGCCGCGCCTGCCCGTCACCAAAAAGGCGCGCTTGCCGGCGTTTTGCAGTACTTTTGCGTTTTTTGCGATCGCTTCCCGGCCGAAATAAACGGCCGTCGGCAGATTGAAAGATGCGTTCATGGCTCCCTCCCGCACGTCGAGGCGCGAACGCCTCTTTTTTTCGTTTTCAGTATAGCAGAAGCGGGCGGCGTTTTCAATACCGTTCGGGCACATTCTGTCCCGGATCGTCGATTTTGTTGTCGGAATTGCTAACAAATAGTAAAAAATTTACATTTTTGCCTGAAATTTTCGCATAAAACCCGAAAAACAGCGAAAAAAGCAGTTAAAAACGTTTGCAATTTCAAAAAAGTTGTGCTATAATTTCTGTAAGAACGCGTTACGACACGTGCCCGCGATACGTCGCCGGGGCACGCGGGCACACGGTGCCGGGGCCGACCACCCCTGTTTGGCCGCTGCGGCGGCGGGTCGTTTTCCCCTGTCGGGGACTGATGAAGATATCAGAAGCGGGGCTGCCCCGCATATCGCGCCGCTTTGCGGTGCCGGACATAAAAAGGCGGTATTATATGAAACAATTTTTCGACCGACTGTTTTTCGGCGGTTTTTCTTCTCAATTTTTCACGGAACCTTTCGGTTCTTTCGGGTGGCGCGACGTGCTGGACATTCTCTGCTTCGCGCTGCTGTTTTACGTGCTGTATCTCTTCATCCGTGACAGAAGAGCCGGCAAACTGCTCGGCGGCATCCTGTTCGTGGCGGTCATTTTCGCCGTCAGCGAACTGCTGCAGATGTACGCCCTGCGGTACGTGTTCGGCAGTTTCTTCGGTTACGGATTTATTCTTTTGGCCATCATCTTTCAGCCCGAACTGCGGGCGGCCATGGAGCGGGCCGGCTCCGTGCCGTTCCACGGTCTGAAATCCATCGGCGTCGAGTCGCGTGAACTGGTCGTTTCGCCCGCCGCGGTCGATGCGGTGGTCGAGGCCGCCAAGAACATGTCCTTTGCCAAAACGGGCGCGCTGATCGTGTTCGAGCGCTCCACCAAACTCGGCGAGTATATCCAGACCGGCACCACCATCAACGCCGACCTGACGCCCAAACTGCTGCAAGCCGTCTTTTATGACAAAGCGCCTCTGCATGACGGCGCGGTCATCATCCGCGGCGGCCGCCTGTTTGCGGCGGGCTGCTATCTGCCCCTGTCCGACAAGCCCGATATTTCCAAAGAGCTCGGCACGCGTCACCGCGCCGCCATCGGCCTGTCCGAGCAGAGCGACGCCATCGTCGTGGTCGTCTCCGAGGAGACGGGCACCATCTCCATCGCCTATCGGGGCGAGTTGTTCCGTGAGTTCACGTCCGTTTCTCTGCGCCGCAAGCTGTTCGAGCTGCTGCGCAAAGAAGACAAAAACGAGCAGTGAAGGGAGGCGCGCACATGAACCGCAAACATCTTGAACAGGAAAACGATCGGCTGGAGAACGGCGAATACGCCGTCCGCCGCAGCCGCCGCTCCAATATCATCGCCGCCGTCGTCTGCCTGGTGCTGGCCTTTTGCGTGTGGCTGGTCGTTATGAACGCGCAGGACACCGCCTATCTGCCCGTGCAGTTTCAGGAAGGGAACGGCACGACCTGCGTGCTCTCCGCCACCTCGCTCGAGGTCAAGGGCACCGTCACCGCCATCAAGCGGGCCGACCGCATCATCGTCGTGCTGCCCGACACCGTCACCGCACCCGGCACCTACGTGCTGACCGAGCAGAATTTACTGTTCCCGGACGGCGTGCGCCCCGTCGAGGACGTGTATCTGACGGTGACCGTGGCGCCATGAGCCGATCCGCCTCCAACGTCTTTCTTCTGTCCGGCGTCCGCGCACCCTTCGACGCCCCGGAGAGCGACATCATACAGCAAGCCGAAACGAAAATGAAGCGCGCGTGCGGAAATTCTGCCGTGGGGCTTCATTTTCGCCTTTATAAAAAGTCTTTCGACGCCAGACGCCGCGAGAACATTCTGCAAGTCTGCTCCGTTCTGGTCACGTCCGACGAGCCGATCGAGCTCGACGCCGCGCCAGATCTGCGGCCTTTTGAGATCGCCGTGCCGCGCGTGGAGCGGGGGAGCGCGCCCCTGTCCGCGCCGCCTTTGGTGGTCGGCATGGGCCCTGCCGGACTGTTTGCCGCGCTGCTGCTGGCGGAGCAGGGCTACGCCCCCGTACTGATCGACCGGGGCGACGACGTGGCGACGCGCGCCGTGCTGACGGAACGCTTCCGCACGGGCGGCCCGCTCGACACCGAGAGCAACGTGCAGTTCGGCGCGGGCGGCGCCGGCACGTTTTCCGACGGCAAACTCGTGACGCGGGTGAACGACCCGTTCTGCAATTACGTTCTGGAACGGCTGGTCGCCTTCGGCGCGCCGGCCGATATCCTGGTCAAAGCCAAGCCCCACGTGGGCACCGATCTTCTGCGTCGCGTGGTAGACGCCGTTTTGTCCCGCATCGCCGCGCTCGGCGGCCGCGTGCTGTACCGCACGCGCCTGGAAGATTTCGAGGAGCGGGAAGACGCCGTGACCGTCACGACGACGCGCGGCGCTTTCGAGGCGGGCGCGCTGCTGCTGGCCGTGGGCCACAGCGCGCGGGATACTTTTTCGCTGTTCGCGCGGCGCGGTCTTCTGCTGGCGCCCAAACCCTTTTCGGTGGGCGTGCGCATCGAACACCTGCGCGAGAACGTCGACCGCGCGCTGTACGGCCGCTTTGCCGGACATCCGGCGCTGGGACCGGCCGAATACGCGCTGTCCGATACCACGGGCGAGCGCGGCGTTTACACGTTCTGCATGTGTCCCGGCGGGCAGGTCGTCACCGCCGCCTCCGAAGAGGGGGGCGTCGTGGTCAACGGCATGAGCTATCACGCCCGCGACGGGGTCAACTCCAACGCGGCGCTGGCCGTCACCGTCGATCCCGCAGACGTGGGGCGTGACGTTTTTCGCGCCGTTGCGTTCCAGCGTGAACTCGAAAGAGCCGCATACGCCGCGGGCGGCGGCAACTATGCCGCGCCGGTGGAAACGGTGGGCGATTTTCTCACGGGATACCGCGCCACACAGCCCTCGACCGTGCGGCCGACTTACGGCGGCGGCCGCGTGCGCGTGGCCGATCTCGCCGCTTTCCTGCCCGAGTTCGTCACCCGCGGCCTGCAAAACGGTCTGCGCTCCTTCGACCGCAAACTGGCCGGATTTGCCGATCCGGCGGCGGTGCTGACGGGCGTGGAGACGCGCACTTCTTCGCCGCTGCGCATCCTGCGCGACGAACGAAGAACGGCCGTAGGCACTCGTTTCATCTATCCCGTGGGGGAGGGAGCCGGCTATGCCGGCGGCATCACCAGCGCCGCCCTCGACGGACTTTACACCGCGCTTGCGGTCATGGCGCGTTTCGCGCCGGAAAGGAACCCGGTATGAAGATCACCGCCACCGTCACCGCCGTCCACGAGGACGGCAGCGCCACCGTCAAAGTCAGCCGCCGCGCCGCCTGCGAGGGCTGTCACAAAGCCGCGGACGGCAACTGTTCCGTCTGCACCCTGATGGGCGGCAAAGCGGAACTCGAAAACCGGGTCTCCAACCCGATCGGCGCCGCCGTGGGCGACGTCGTCACGGTCGAGACCGCCTCGGGGCGCGTCATGCTGTACGCGTTTCTGGTCTTTATCGCGCCGCTCCTGCTGGCCATCGGCGGCTACTTCGGCGGCCGCGCGCTGTTCGGCACCGAAAAGGGAGCGCTGCTTTCGGCGCTTTGCCTGTTCGCCCTCGCCTTCCTCGCGCTGGGCGTCTGGTCAAAACTGGTCATCGCCCGCCGCCGCGACGCCTCGATCGTCGAGATCGTGCGGCGTGCCGCGTGACGTTCATTTGATTTTAACGATCCCGTTTGATCGTTTTTCCGCGTCGTCGGCAGATGGGGCGACGGGGAGAGAAAGGACTTTCATACCATGATGATCGGAGAAAAAAAGAAGATCTGGGCGCTCGGCCCGGCCGCGTCTGCCGACCCTGCCGCCGCCCGCGAACTGGCCGCGCAAACGGGGCTTTCTCCCGTTACCGCGCGCCTGCTGATCGGCCGGGGATACGACACGGCCGAAAAAGTCAAAGCGTTCATCCACTGCGAGGATGTGCCTTTTCACGACCCCTTTCTGATGCGGGATATGGACAAGGCGGCTGACCGCCTGCTCCTTGCCGTCAGGCGGGGCGAGCGCATCGTCATTTACGGCGATTACGACGTGGACGGCGTGACCTCCGTCAGTCTTTTATATCTGTTTCTGCGTCAGCGCGGCGCGGACGTGTCCTATTACATCCCCTGCCGCGACAAAGAGGGCTACGGCCTCTCTTCCGACGTCATCGAACAACTGGCAAAAGACGGCGTTTGCCTGATCGTGACCGTAGATACCGGCATCACCGCCAACGACGAAGCCGCCCGCGCGAGGGAACTCGGCGTGGATATGATCGTCACCGATCACCACGAGTGCCGCCTGCCGCTGCCGGAAGCCGTTGCCGTCGTCGACCCGCACCGCCCCGACTGCGCGTATCCGTTTACCGATCTTGCCGGCGTGGGCGTGGCCTATAAACTGGCGACCGCCTGCGCCGTTCTGGAGGCGCGTGAACGGGGAGAAGACCCCGCCGCGGCCGTGCTGCGCGTCGGCCGCGACTGTGCCGACCTCGTGGCCGTGGGCACGGTGGCGGACGTCATGCCGCTGTGCGGCGAGAACCGCCTGATCGTCAAAGAGGGCCTTGCGTGCATCGAGGATCCCGCGCGCCTGCGCCTCGGCCTGCGCGCGCTGATGGAAGAAGCCGCCGGCCGTTATGCCGGCGAGACCAGACCCGCGCGGCGCAAGATCACCGCGTCGTATATCGGCTTTACGCTGGCGCCTCGCCTCAACGCGGCGGGCCGCATGCAAAGCGCGACCCTGGCCGCCGAACTGCTGCTCTCCGACGCGCCCGAAGAGGCGCGGAAAAAGGCCGGGGAACTGTGCGAACTCAACAGCCGCCGGCAGGCCGAGGAGAACCGCATCGTCGACCAGGCGCTGGAGCGCATCGACAACGAGCCGGAAGAGGCGCACGCCCGCGTCATCGTGCTGGAGGACGACGGCTGGCCGCAGGGCATCATCGGCATCGTGGCCTCCCGCCTGACCGAGCGCTACGGGCGCCCCGCCATTCTCATCTCGTTCGACGGCAATACCCGCGGTTTCAAAAGCCCCGATGACCGCGGCAAGGGCTCCGGCCGCAGCGTGCCCGGCTTCAATCTGGTGGGGGCGCTGACCGCCTGCGAGGATCTGCTCGAACGCTTCGGCGGGCACGAACTGGCCGCGGGCCTTACCGTGCGGCGCGACCGCGTCGACGAATTCCGCCGCCGCATCAACGGCTACGCCGCCGACTATCTGCCGGCGGGCGGCATCCCCGTCACCGAAACGGCCGATCTCGTGCTGCCGTTCGACGAAGTCAACGTGGCGACCGCCGCCGATCTGCAGCGTCTGGAACCGTTCGGCGTCGCCAACCCCAAACCGCAATTCATTCTGTCCGATCTGATCGTGACGCGCATTCTCGAACGCTCCGGCGGCAAGCACCTGCAGCTGCTGGTCTCCGACGGCCGCCGCTCGGCTTCCGTCATGTGTTTCGGCACCGCGCGCGACCGTTTTCCGTTCGATATGGGCGACCGCGTCGACCTGCTGGTCGAAATGGACGTCAGCGAATACCGCGACGTGCCGGAAGTCCAACTGAAAGCCAAAGATATCCGCCTTTCCTCGGATCTGCAGAAAACGCTGACCGAGGGGCGGCTGCGCTACGCCGCCGTGCGCGCGGGCGGGCCGTTCTCGCCGGAAGAGGGCATCGTGCCCGACCGCGACGACTGCGCCCACGTCTATCGCGTGCTGCAAAAAGCCGACCGTGCCGGGCGGCATACGTTCTCCGAGCAGGCGCTGCTCGCGCTGGTCAATCTCGACGCGCCGCGCCCCATCGGTTACGTGTGCCTGAAATACATCGTCGAGATCTTCCACGAGCTGAACATCTGCGGCGTGCAGGAGACCGAAGACGGCTACCGCTTTGAAATTTACAACCTCAAGACCAAGACCAATATCGAAAGATCTTCCGTGCTGCGCCAGTTGAAACGCCGGTGCTGCCGGGAAGAGAAAGGAGATGCGAAAACAGTATGACAGCCGAAGGCGTACACACCGACATATCCCGCCTGCTCGAGATCCTGTCCGGTTCCGGCAACAACTACAACGTCGACAAGATCAAAGACGCGTACGCTTACGCCGCGGAACTGCACGCGGGCCAGTTCCGGCAGAGCGGCGAGCCCTATATCTCGCATCCCATCGCCGTGGCGGAGATCGTGGCCGGTCTCGGCCTCGATTCCGACTCCATCTGCGCGGCCCTTTTGCACGACACCGTAGAGGACTGCAAGGACAAGACCAACTTAAAAGACATCGAAAAGCGCTTCGGTCACGACGTGGCCGTGCTGGTGGACGGCCTGACGAAGATCGTTTTTTTGCAGGTCGAAAACAAAGAGGAAGCCCATATCGAAACGCTGCGCAAAATGCTTTTGGCCATGTCCAAAGACGTGCGCGTCATCTTTATCAAACTGTGCGACCGCCTGCACAATATGCGCACGCTGTCGGCCAAACCCGTCGACAAGCAACGCATCACGGCGCTTGAGACCATGCACGTCTACGCGCCGCTCGCGCACCGGCTCGGTATGCAGCGCATCAAGCAGGAACTGGAAAATTTGAGTTTGCAGTACCTCGACCCCTACGGGTACGCCGAGGTCAAAAACGACGTGGAACAGCGCTACGGCCGGCACACCGACTTCGTCGAGCAGACCCGCAGCGAGGTGGATAAAAAACTGCGCGAGAACAACATTCCGTTCACGCTGGAAGGGCGCATCAAATCCGTTTACAGCATCTACAAAAAAATGTACACCCAGCACAAGAGCTTCGACGAGATCTACGACTTTTACGCCCTGCGCGTCATCGTCGAGACGGAACTCGAATGCTACACGGTGCTCGGCATCATCCACGAGATGTATAAGTCCATTCCCGGCCGTTTCAAGGACTACATCTCCACCCCCAAACCCAACCTCTACCGCTCGCTGCACACCACCGTCATCGGCCGCTACGGCATTCCGTTCGAGGTGCAGATCCGCACCCGCGAGATGCACGAGATCGCCGAATACGGCATCGCGGCGCACTGGAAATACAAATCCGGCGCGCAGAGCAAAGAGGATATGGATAAAAAACTCGAATGGGTCTCCCGCCTGCTCGAAAACGAGAACGAGACCCGCGACCCGGACGAGTTCATCAGCACGTTCAAGACCGATATCTTTCAGGACGAGACCTTCGTCTTTACGCCCAAGGGCGACGTCATCTCGCTGCCGCAGGGCGCCACGGTCATCGACTTTGCCTACGCCATCCACTCGGCGGTCGGCAACAAAATGGTGGGCGCCAAGATCAACGGTTCCATCGTCTCCATCGACCGCGTGCCGCAGAACGGCGAGATCGTGGAGATCATCACGTCCAACGCGTCCAAAGGGCCTTCGCGCGACTGGCTGAACATCGTCAAAACGGGCGAGGCGCGCAGCAAGATCCGTCAATGGTTCAAAAAGGAAAAGCGCCCCGACAACATTCTGGTCGGCCGCGCCGCGCTGGAACTCGAAATGAAAAAATTCGGCCGCACCTCCACCGAGGCACAGCGGCAGGAGATCGTGGCCGCCACGGCGGCGCGCATCGGCTACGCTTCCGCCGACGATCTCTATAACACCATCGGCTACGGCGGCATTTCCGTCTCCAAGATCGCCGCGCGCCTGCGGGAAGAATTCGACAAGGTCGTGCGGCCCGAGCCCACGCCGCCCCCCACCGAGGCGGGGCAGATCAAGATCTCCGACAAGCCGAAGCACCTGCGCAGCAACGGCGGCATCGTGGTCGACGGCGAACGCGGCTGTCAGGTCAAATTCGCCAAATGCTGCAACCCGCTGCCCGGCGACGGGGTCATCGGTTTCATCACCAAGGGCTTCGGCATCTCCATTCACAAAGTGGACTGCCCCAACGTGACCGCCGCCATGCAAAGGCCGGAGTACGTGGCCCGTTGGGTCGAGGCGCACTGGGAAAAGGACGACCGCGAGAGCGGCTCCGACGTCTACGAGGCGCTGGTGCAGGTCCACGCCTACGCCACCCTGACCGTGCTGGCCGACGTCACCACGGCGCTGGCCGATATGAAAGTGCTTCTTCTGCAGGTCAATACGCAGAAAAAGAGCGACGATCAACTCATCATCAACCTCAAGATCAGCTGCAAGAACGTGGAGCACTACCACTCCATCGTCTCCCGTCTCAAAGCGCTCAAAGACGTGATCGACATCACGCGGGGGTACTCATGACGGCGGTCTTGCAGCGCGTGACGCGCGCGGCCGTCACGGTGGCGGGGGAGACCGTCGGCGCCGTGGGAGAGGGACTGCTCGTTCTGCTCGGCGTGGCGGACGGCGACGAAGAACGCGACGCCGATCTGCTGGCCGCCAAGATCGCGGCCTGCCGCATCTTCTGCGACGACGCGGATCGCATGAACCGCTCCGTTCTCGACGTGGGCGGCGGCGTGCTGATCGTTTCCAACTTCACGCTCCTCGCCAACTACCGCCACGGCAACCGCCCCGATTATTTCGGCGCGGCGGCGCCGGACGCGGCCGAAAAACTTTACGAATACTTTTGCGCGAAAATGCGCGAGGCGGGCGTCCCCGTCGCCACGGGGCGTTTCGGCGCGGATATGAAGATCGATCTTTGCGCCGACGGGCCCGTGACGATCGTCATGGAGAGCGCCGTACTCAGAAAGAAAGGAGAAAAGACATGAAACTTTGCGTCAAGGGCATCAACCCCTATTACGTGCAAACGCTGTGCATGATCTTTTTTCCGGGCGAAAAATTCACCGAGGAAGAGCAGGGCGACGGGTGCATGGAAGTCTCCGTGCAAATGACGGAGACGGGGGCCTCTGCCCGCGCCGTGCTGACGCTGGGCGGCAAACGGGCCGAAAACGCCCGCACCGTGCCCGCCCGCGAGGATCTGACGACCGAGCGCCTTTGCAAGATCGCCGTCGGGCACGTGGTGCTGGCCACGGCGGGCGAACTGGTGCATTATCGCCCCTCCTGGGGCATGCTGACGGGCGTGCGCCCTTCCAAGGTGGCCACGGATCTTCTTTTGCGCGGCATCAGCAAAACGCGGGTGCGCCGCATGCTGGCCTCCGACTACATGGTCATTCCCAAAAAGGCCGCGCTCGCCACCGACGTGGCCCTGCACGAACAGCGCATCATCGGCACGCCGGACCGGCGCGACTGCAGTCTTTACGTCTCCATTCCGTTCTGCCCGACCCGCTGTTCCTACTGCTCGTTCGTGTCTTACACGTCAAAGCGCCTGCTGTCGCTGATCCCCGAGTATCTGCCCGTGCTGATCCGCGAGATCCGCGAGAAGTGCGCGCTGATCCGCGAGATGGGCCTGCGCATCCTGACCGTTTACATCGGCGGCGGCACGCCCACCATTCTCACGGCCGAAGAACTCCGCACGCTGCTTGCGGCGATCGCGGAGAGCGTCGACGTGTCCGCGCTCCGGGAGTTCACGCTCGAGTCGGGACGCCCCGACACCATCGACGCGGAAAAAATGGAGATCGCCCGGTCTTTCGGCGTAACGCGTGTGTGTGTAAATCCGCAAACGCTGTGCGACGGCGTGCTGCAGGGCATCGGCCGGTGCCACACCGTGGCCGATTTTTACCGCGCTTATGATATTGCGGCAAATTCCGGCATACAGTGTATCAACACCGATCTGATCGTGGGCCTGCCGGGCGATGACTTCGGCACGTTCTGCGACACCATTGAGGAGATCCTGCGTCTGTCGCCCCAGAACATCACCGTGCACACCTTCTGCGTCAAGCGGGCGGCCGAGATCCTGCGGCAGGGCAACCGGGTCTACAACCTGCGCGGCGGCGACGCCGGCAAGTGCGTGGACTACTCGCAGCTCCGCGCCGCCGAGTCCGGCTATCTGCCTTACTATATGTACCGTCAAAAGAATATGGTGGGCAATTTCGAGAACGTGGGCTTTGCCAAAGAGGGCACGGAAGGACTTTACAATATTTATATGATGGAAGAAGTCCACTCCATTTTCGCGGCCGGCGCGGGCGCCGTCACCAAACTCGTCGCCTACCAGCCGCCCCTCTCCGACAAAAAATCCGTCATCCGCCGCGTGGCCAACCCCAAATACCCCTACGAGTATCTGGCGGGCGACGCGGGGCACGGCCAACTGGATCAGATCCTTGCATTCTACCGGGAA
>CAMZFG010000014.1 GCA_947306035.1 uncultured Clostridia bacterium
CGCCCACGATGATGGTGTTTTCCTTGTTGACTTTGACCTGGCGGGCACGGCCGAGCTGCGCGATGGTGGTGTCCTTCAGTTCAAGGCCGAGATCGGAAGAAATGACCTCGCCGCCCGTCAGGATCGCGATATCCTGCAGCATCTCCTTGCGGCGGTCGCCGAAGCCGGGGGCCTTGACGGCCACGCAGGTGAACGTGCCGCGCAGTTTGTTCAGCACCAAGGTCGTCAGGGCCTCGCCCTCGACGTCCTCGGCCACGATCAGCAGTTTGCGGCCGGCCTGCACGATCTGCTCCAAGAGAGGAAGAACTTCCTGAATGTTGGAGATCTTCTTATCGGTGATGAGCAGGAGCGCGTCGTCGATAACGGCTTCCATTTTGTCCATATCGGTGGCCATGTAGGGGGAGAGATAGCCGCGGTCGAACTGCATGCCTTCGACGACCTCGGAGTAGGTGTCGGCGGATTTGGACTCCTCAACGGTGATGACGCCGTCGGCGGTCACTTTCTCCATGGCGTCGGCGATCAGCGTGCCGATGACCTCGTCGCTGGCCGAAATGGTGCCCACGCGGGTGATATCCTCTTTGCCGTTGACCTTTTTGGAGTTGGCGACCAGGCACTCGACCGCTTTGTCAACGGCCTTTTTCATGCCTTTGCGCAGCACCATGGGGTTGGCGCCGGCGGTCACGTTCTTCATGCCCTCGCGCACGAAGGCCTGCGCCAGCAGGGTGGCGGTGGTGGTGCCGTCGCCGGCCGCGTCGTTGGTCTTGGTGGCCACTTCGCGCACCAGTTGGGCGCCCATGTTCTCGGCTTCGTTCTCGAGTTCGATCTCTTTGGCAATGGTCACGCCGTCGTTGGTGATCAGGGGCGCGCCGTATTTTTTGTCAAGCACCACGTTGCGGCCTTTGGGCCCCAGGGTGATCTTGACGGTGTTCGCCAGTTTGTCAATGCCGCGGCACAGCGCGTCGCGCGCTTCGGTGCCGTAAAGAATTTCTTTTGCCATAGTCGGTCACTCCTTTATTCCACGATAGCCAGAATGTCGCTCTGGCGCACGATATTGTACTCCACACCGTCGCACTTGACTTCGGTGCCGGAATATTTGCTGGTGATCACGCGGTCGCCCACTTTGACGGTCATTTTGACCTCTTTGCCGTCCACAAGCCCACCGGGGCCGACGGCGATCACTTCCGCGACCTGGGGTTTTTCCTGCGCGGCGGCGGTCAGGATAAGACCGGATTTCGTTTTTTCTTCTGCCTCCACGAGTTTGACGACTACGCGGTCGGCAAGCGGTTTGATAGTCATTTTTTTGCCTCCTTACAGCAACAATTTTCTTGCGAATCTTGTTGAGATTTGGCACTCATACTTTGGGAGTGCTAACTCATAAGATTATTGTACTACAAATTATGGAAAAATCAAGGGGATTTGCGATTGTTCACATATTATTAACAATCAGGAGGAGACATGGAAAGGTTTTTCGCTCTCGTCACGGGCGGCGTGGTGCCGCTTTGCCTGCTGTTGGCGGGCGCAGGATTTTTCATCTTATGCGGTTGGCGCATGGCCGCGCACCCGAAAAAGACGCTTCTCGGTATGTGGCGCGCGTCCGCGGGGCAGGGCACCTCGCCCGCGGCGGCCTTCTCGGTGGCGCTGGCGGGCACGCTCGGCGTGGGCAACGTCACCGGCGTGGCGGCGGCTTTGGCGGCGGGCGGCCCCGGGGCGCTGTTCTGGATGTGGGCGGCGGCCTTTCTGGCCATGCCCGTCAAATACGCCGAGATCACGCTGGCGCAGGCCGAGGCCGTGGAGGAAACGCGGCGGCACGGCGGGGCGATGTACTACATTCAAAAGGCGTTTCGCGGCCGTGCGGGGCGGGTGCTGGCGGTGGTCTTTACTTTGTTCTGCCTGTTTGCCATGCTGACGCTCGGCGGCACGATGCAGAGCCACGCGGCGGCTGAAGCGATGGCGGGCGTGTTCGGCGTGCCGCCGCTTGCCGTGGGCATTTTGCTTGCCGCGGGCGTCGGGTTGGTGCTGTGGCGCGGCGCCGACCGCGTCGAGGCTTTCTGCGCCCGGCTGATGCCGCTTTTGTGCGCGCTTTTCGTCGGCGCGTCGCTGGCCGTCATTTTCGCGCGCGCCGCGTCGCTGCCTGCCGTGCTGCTCTCCGTTTTCCGGGGCGCTTTTTCGTTCCGCGCCGCGGCGGGCGGCCTTTTTGCTTCGAGTGCCATGGCGGCGCTGCGCGCCGGCGTCATGCGCGGGCTCGTCTCCAACGAGGCGGGGTGCGGCACGGCTCCGCTCGCCCACGCCGCCGGGCATGCCAAAACGCCGGCACAGCAGGGTTTTTGGGGCATTTTCGAGGTGTTCGTCGACACCGTTCTGCTCTGCACGCTGACGGGGCTTTGCATTCTGCTCTCCGGCAAAATGACGGCGGGCGACGGCACGCTGTCGGCGCTTTCCGCTTTTTTGCCGCTCGGCGCGGCGGCGGGGCCGCTCTTTGCCCTGATCCTGCTTTTTTTCGCCTTTGCCACCGAACTGTGCTGGGCGCATTACGGCGGGGAATGTCTGTATTTTCTCACCAAAAAAGAAAAAGCCGACCGCCGGGTGGTGCCGGCGGTGGCGTTCTCTTCGATCGTCGGCGCGCTGTTGGCGCCGGAACTTTTGTGGCGACTGACCGACGCGGCGGTGGCGGGCATGACGCTCGTCAACCTTTCCGCGCTGTGGCGCTGTCGGCACGTCGTCAAAACGGAAACGGAAGCGTTCTTTACAGCAGGGGATACAGAGAAAGCAGAGGCAGCCCCACGGCCGCGGCGGCTTTTTCGGCGTCGCGCCGGGTCATCGGAGCGCTGATGCAGGAGATGCGGCCGGGCTGGGCGATGATCTGACCTTGCCCCGGCACGGCGGCGATCTTTTCCCGCGCGTCGTCTCCGGCGGCAAAGGAAAAGCAGAACGCGGAAACGGCCGCCTGCGCGTCGGCGTAATCTTCCTCGTCGGCCGCCCGGAAAGGCAGATCGGCCGCAGGGGGAGCGGGGTGCGCGGCCGCTTCGATCACGTCGCCCGCCACGGCGCTTGCCGTGGGCAGTTTGCCCGCGCCCGGGCCGCACAGCCAAACGCGGCCCACCGTGTCGCCCTCGATCAGAATGCCGTTGAAAACGTCGTTGATCGACGCCAGCGGGTGCGCCGCGGGCAAAAGACGCGGTTCGACCGTGCAAAGCACGCGCTCGCCGATCTTCTCGGCGTGCCCGATCAGTTTCAGTACGCAGCCGAAGGCCTCGGCGGTCTGCATATCGTCGGTGGTGACGCTGCCGACGCCGCGGCACAAGATCCGCTCGGGGCAGAGCAGTTTGCCGAACGCCAGCGCCGCCAGTATCACGATCTTGCGGGCGGCGTCATGCCCCTCGACGTCGGCGGCGGGGTCCGCCTCGGCATAGCCCTTTTGCTGTGCCTCTGCCAGCGCCGCCCCGAAGTCGACGCCCGCCGAGAGCATGCGGGTGAGAATGTAGTTGGTGGTGCCGTTGAGAATGCCGTCGATGCGCGTCACGCGGTTGGCGGCCAGATCGCGGCGCAGCGGCCCGATGACGGGAATGCCGCCGCCCACGCTTGCCTCAAACAGGTAGCGCACGCCTTTTTCTTTTGCCAGCGCCAGCAGTTCCGCGCCGCGGGACGCCACGACCTGCTTGTTCGAGGTGACCACGCTCTTGCCGGCCGCCAGCGCCGCTTTGGTAAAGTCATAGGCCGGGTGCAGACCGCCCATGGCTTCCACCACGATCGAGATGTCCCGGTCGTTCAGAATATCGTTGATATCGTGCGTGACGAGCGAGGCGAAAGGACTGCCCGGAAACTCGCGCAGATCCAGTATTCGTTTCAGGGAAAGGGGTTGGCCCAGCGTTTTTTCAAGCAGGTCGTGGTTTTGCGTCAGCACTTCCGCGGTGCCGCCGCCCACCACGCCGAAGCCGAGAATGGCTACGTGTATCATACAGGTCCTTTCCTGCGCCGCAAAGCGGCGCGCGTGGGAAATATCCGCTTTATTATAGCACACTTCGGGGCGAATTGCAAATATCACTTGAAAAACGGGGAAAAATGTGATAGAATAGCAAAAAAGCGAGCAAAGGAGCGTGATTTTTATGGCTTCTGCCGTGGGCGGCATGAGCAACGTCAAAATATTCGTGCTGTACCTGATGGAGAACGTCGGCAGGCCGCTTGATTTCGTCACGCTCAACGACATCGTCATGCAGACCGATTACGTCATGTATCTCGACTTTGCCGAGGCCTTCAACAAAATGCTCGACGACGGTCTGATCGCCGCGGTCGGCGGGGAGGGCGAGACCGCCTACGTCATCACCGAGCGCGGCCGCAACGTGGCGGAAAGTCTGCACAGCGACATTCTTTCTTCTTTATTAGATAAGAGTTTAGCCGCGGCGCTGCGCTATCTCGATTTCAAACAGCGTGGCGTCAAGGCCGTCTGCTCGGTCGAAAAGCGGGAAGACGGGCGCTATGCCGTCGTGTGCGAACTCTCGGAGCGGGGAACGGTCATTTACGCCACCACGCTGCTCGTCGACAGCGAGGACAGGGCCCGCCGCATGGCGGAAAACTTCCGCGACCGGCCCGAGGTCATCTACCGGGGCGTGCACGCGCTGCTGGCAGGCAATATCAACTATCTGTTCGATTGAGACGAATGTAAACAAATTGTGAATTTTTGCGGCCCCGTCTGTTTTTTTGCACATTTTGACCGCCGTTTCAGCGGCAAAAACGGTCGTTTCTTTGTGCCATTTGCCGAAAAAAGCGGGTTTTTGCCTTCCTATTCTCCGCAAAACGGGCAAAAACTATTGACAAATTGTAAAATTATGATATAATAGACCTGTGTCCCCGTCGAAAGGCGGCGGTCACAGGTCTTTTGTAAGAGGAAATATGTGTAACCAGCCGTCGAACCAGCCCGTTCAAGATCTGATCCGCCGTGTCCGCACAGGTGACCCGGCGGCTTTTCCCGCACTTCTTGACGAATACCGGGCCCTGATCGGTGCCGCGGTCGCCCGTTTCGGGGCCGGTCTGCAGGCCGCCGACCGCGACGATCTGCGTCAGTTGGCGACGATCGCCCTCTATCGTGCCGCCATGAACTACGATATGGCGCAAAGCGAGGTGGAGTTCGGTCTGTTTGCCAAGATCTGCGTGGAGAACGCGCTGGTCTCGCATCTGCGCCGTCTGCGCCGTCCCGTCGACGAGCCGCTGCCCGTAGACATGCTGGGTGAAGGGAAAGACGACCCCGCCGCCCTGCTGCTGCAGGAAGAGGCCGCCGCCCTGCTGCGCGCCCGCATCCGCGCGGTGCTTTCTCCCTTTGAGAACCGCGTGTGGGATCTGCATATCACGGGTCACTCCGCCGCGTCCATCGCCGCCATCCTCTCCAAAAACCCCCGTTCCGTTGAAAACGCCGTTTTCCGCATTCGTCGCAAGCTGCGTCGGGCGCTGCACGACCGCGGTTGACGGGTTCTATATGCCCCGGTAGCTTAATCCAGAGCGTTGAAGGTCTCCTCAAAGGTGTCGGTCAAAATCCGTCTAAGGGCAAAAACCATCTCAAAATCAAAGCGAGGTACGAACAATGAACGAAGAAGCAACCATGGTTGGCGCAGAAGAAGTCTTTGAGGACAAAACGCTGGTTTGCAAAGAATGCGGCAAAGAATTTGTGTTCACCGCCGGCGAACAGAAGTTCTACAAAGAAAAGGGCTTTATGAACGAGCCGAAGAGCTGCAAGGCCTGCCGCGACGCCAAGAAGAACGCCAACAAAGCGCAGAGAGAGTATTTCATCACCACCTGCGCCGACTGCGGTGGGGAAGCCAGAGTGACTTTCCAGCCCTCCAACGACAGACCTGTGTACTGCAGCGCCTGCTTCGAGAAGAGAAAGAACGCCGCCGCGCAAGAGCAGTAATGCTTGCCGAAAAAAAGCCCGCCGTGCGGGCTTTTTTTCGTATTTATGAGAAGTGCAAGAAAACGTGTGGTTTTTTGATCGATTTTTGCAGTTTTTTTTGATTTATTTTTGCAAAAGGTGTTGACGAGGCGTTTTTCTATGTTATAATGAGGGTGTTCGGGGTATCCGCCCCCGGCGTGGACGCCTCGGCGTCAATAACAGGGAAAGGAAAACGTATCATGAGAAATAATCGATTTGAGATCTTCTCGACCTCCGTGTCGCAGCTGATCAAATCCGTGCAGAGCTTAAAAAGCAAAAAAATGGCGCAGTACGGCCTCAAGGGCACCAACGCGCTGTGCCTGTGCCAGATCCTCGAGAGCGGTTCCGGCCTGACCGCCACCGAGCTTGCCAAACAGGGCGAGATCGACAAAGCCCAGGTCTCCCGCTGCATGGCAGAACTGATCGAACGCAAATATGTGTATCGTGACGACCAGAACGGCCGCCGCTACAAGCAAAAATATCGCCTGACCCCCGAGGGCACGGCCGTCGCCACCGACATCAACGCCGTCGTGGGCAGCATTCAGGCCACCATTCGCAAAGACGTTACCCCCGAAGAGCTCGATACGTTCTACCGCACCCTCTACAAACTGTGCGACAACTTTCACGAGCTGCTCGAAAAACAAAAACAGTAAAACGCAAAACGAAAGCGGGAACATTTGTTCCCGCTTTTTTGTATGGAAAGGGAAGTTACGCGACCGGCTCGCCCGCGGCGTCGACCTCGGCGTACACGCCGGCCGTCATTTTGTAGTAGGAGAGCGTGTCCGTCGTCGCGTCGTACAGCGCGATCTCATGTTTGCCGTAATTCGCCGTTTGGTTCGCGTATGCGGCGGTGTTGTTGTATTCCACGACGAAGTAGTCGTGCGCGGCGTTCAGCGCGATGCCCGCGTAGTCGGTGCTGCCCGCCTCCAGACGGTAAGCCGACATATCGACCAGTTCGCGGTAGAGCGCGTTGACGTCTGCTGCCGTGCTGCCGAAGATCAGGCACGCCATTTCCTGTGCGGCCACCGACTCGAACGTGGTGGACTGCCAGCCGGAAAGGTAAACGTCGGGGTTGTAGAAGAGAATGACCTCGGCCGCGATAGCGTTGTCCAGTTCAAGCAGGGTAAAGCCCTCGGCGTTCAGGCGTTCCATGGCCGTTTTGCGCACTTCGCAGCCCGCCGTGGGCCAGCCCGGATGCCCTTTGTAGTAGTAGACGTATTCGTCGCCGTAGAAGGTCATGGTCAGCTTCATAAAGCCGTAAAAATCATCGCCCTCCACGCTGTTGGCGGTGCCCAGCACCACCATGATCTTTTTGTTCGCGTCACGCGCGGCGGCAAACATGGTGTCGCTGAAGTGATACATGGATTTGAACGCCGTCTGCTCCTCTTCGGAGAGCGCCGCGAGCAGACCGTTGGTGTACAGCGAGCGCGGCAGCGCGCAGATGTCGGCGGCAAAATCCGCGTCTTTTTCGGTGATGGCGGCGAGGTTCTCACCCACGCGCAGGCGGTTGACCCACCAGGCCACGTTGCTTTGCGTGCGCGCGATGACGTAGGAATAGGAAGCGAGTATGGAGTAGTCGTCCTCGGCTTCGGCGGAGCACAGCGCGTGGATCTTGGCGGGATCGTAGCCGTGTTCGGCCGCGTCCGCTTTGACGGCCAGCCACTCGGCGGCCATGGCGTCGGCCTTGTCGGCGGGAGCCGTTTCGCTGCCGTAGGTCTGCACGAGGTAACCGGCGGTGCCCGTGCCGTCGGAGAGGAGCACGGCGCTCCAGCTGCCCTCGGGAATGCCGTTGCCGATCAGAAATTCGACCAGTAGTTCGTCGTAGTTATCGACGATATAGAGATTGAAGTGCGAGGTGGGGTCGGCGGCGTACAGATCCGCGATCCAGGCGGCGCAGCCCGTCCGCGCACCGTGAAAACTGCTGTCCGTAGTGGCGGCGGCGCGCGTCAGATAGGGCAGGGGGCGCGTGCCGTAGGTCAGATGATCCCAGTCGTACTGGGCGCCGCGTTCGAGAAAAGTAAAGGTCGGCACGGTGCCGCCTGCCGTGATCTCTTTGAGCGAGAGGGAGTAGACCAGCACGGGGTACGTCGCGTTCAGATAAGCGATGTTATACGTGGGGGCGGTGACGGCGATCTCGCCGGCGGCCGCGGTAAAGGCGTTTTCGCCCGCGGTGCCCTTGACGCTGACGTTCCTGAAAATGCCGTAGGTGCCGAAGTCGACCGTGGCGGGCGCCTCTGACGGCGCGAACGAAAGCGTGGTCGTCATATCCGTCTCGCCGTTGAGCGCCGCTTTGATCTCCAGCGTTTGCACCTTCGGGTCGGGGCGTTCGACGGTCAAAGCCACGGCCGTGTCGCCGTCGTGGCTGTCGGATAGCACGACGTTCATCAGCGAAGTGCCGCGAAGGGCGTTTTTGCCCACGGTAAAGGCGGTCGTCGTCACGCTGTCGTTGACAGAGAACACGGGCGTGCCGCCGACGGTCAGCGAGGTCAGCCGCACGCAGCCGTCAAAAGCGCTTTCGCCGAGCGTCGTGACGCTCGCGGGCAGGACGACCGAGGTGATGCGGGTGGCGGAAAAGGCGTTTGCGCCGATCTCGGTGACGGCGCGCCCTTCGTGCCGGGCAGGCACCGTGATCGCGCCGGCTTCTGCCGTGCCGATGTCGCTCACGCGGCAGCGTTCGTCGTCAATGATCTCGTAGGCAAGGCCCGCGGTGCCGGCTTCTTCCGGGTCGGTCTCCTCTTTTTTGCCGCAGGCGCACAGCGCCAGCAAAAGGCAAAGAGCGAGACAGAGCAGCGCAAGGATCTTTTTGGTATTCATCTTTTTTCTCCGTTCTTTTTGATCGATCGTAAAGAGACCGGCGTCATTCGTCTTTGTGCGGCGGTTTCGCGTTTTTATGTTTGCGCCGCAGGATCAGGGTCACGGCCAGCGCCGCGCCGAGCAGCACCAGCAGAACAAGCAGGAAGGGCAGCGCGTAGATGAAAAAGAGAACGACGTTTGCAAAGAAAGTCCGAAAGCCCTGCCAACTCTCTCGGAACGCGTTGGCGACCCGTGCGCCGAAGCGCTCGGTCTCCGGCGAAAAGACGACCACCTCGGAGAGGCGAACGGTCACGGTGGAGTAGGAGATGCGGTCGTCGTACAGGCGGATCTGCGCCTCGTAACTCTCGATATCCTGCGTCACGTCCGTCAACTGCGCGCGAATGGCCAGCGCCTCGGCGGTGGTGGCGGCGTGCTCTAACATATCGTCAAGCGCCGCTTTCTCGGCGCGCAGCGTCGCAAGGCGCGCCTCGATGTCGTAGTAGCGGGCGCTGACGTCGTTCGACGAGACCGAAGAGGAAGTCACGTGCACGTTGTTCTCGACGTAGGCGAGAAACTCGTCCAGTTTTTCCGCGGGCACGCGCACCGTAAGGTTGGCGGTACGGCCGCCCTCTTCGTTGCCGGCGTAGACGTGGGCGTCCGAAATGTAGCCGCCCACCGCGTCGATCTTGCCCCGCAGCAGCGTCATGGCGTCGTCGTAGGACTTGGTCTCGGCGTTGACTTCGGCGGTGCGAATGATCTTCGGCGGCATGGCCGCGGCAGGGTCGGTCGGCTCACGCCCGGACGAGGCCTCTGTGCCGAACGCGGCGCCCGATTTGTTGGCGGGCGCGGAACCGGAACTGTCGCCGGCGTACTCTTTGCCATCGCCGCAGGCGCACAGCAGCAGCAACAGCGCCAGCAAAAGAACGCCGAAGCATATCCATCTTTTTTTCATAGCGGTCTCCTTTCGTCAAAGCACAGAGGGGGTCACTTCAATTTGGCAAGCGCCTCCGCCACGCCGGCGCGGTTCTCGCGCAGTTTTGCCAGTTTGGCGCGTTCGCCCTCCACCACGGCGGCGGGCGCTTTGGCCACAAAGCTCTCGTTGGCCAGTTTGCCCTCTGTCCGCGCAATGTCGCCGTCCAGTTTCTGCAGTTCGGCAGACAGGCGGGCTTTTTCTTTTTCGATATCGATGATATCGGCCAGCGGCAGCAGCACGGTGGCGCAGTCGGTCACGATCTGCACCGCGTCGTCGGCCTTGATCTCGGCGGGGTCGAACTGCTCGGCCACCGACAGGGAAGAGGCGGAGCACAGCCGCAGGAAGAACGGTTCCGTCTCCGGCCCGAAGCTCTCCTTATAGCGGGTGGCGATATAGATTTTAGCGCGGCGCGACGGCGGCACGTTCATCTCGTTGCGGCGGGCGCGGATAGCGCGGATGGCGGCGATGACCCGTTCCATGTGCGTGGCCTCGTCGGCAAAATCCAGCGCGTCGTCGGGCGCGGGATACGCGTCGATCATAATGCTCTCGGCCGTGTGCGGCAGCGATTGATAGATCTCCTCGGTGATAAAGGGCATAAAGGGGTGCAGCAGTTTCAGCACGCCTGTCAGCACCGTCACCAGCACGTTCTGCGCCGTCAGGTTGCCTTTGGTGCCTTGCTCGTTCAGGCGGGATTTGCACAGCTCGATGTACCAGTCGCAGAACACGTCCCAGATAAAGTCGTAGAGGTTGGAGAGGGCCACGCCGATCTCGTAGCGGTCGAGGGACTGCCGCACGCTCGCCACGGTGCGGTTGTATTCGGTCAGGATCCACTTGTCCTCCACGGCAAGGTCGCCGGCGGGGGGCACGGCGGCTTTGTCAACGGTCAGGTTCATGCGCACAAAGCGCGCGGCGTTCCAGATTTTGTTGGCAAAGTTGCGCGCCGCCTCGATCTTTTCGTCGGAAAAGCGCATATCGTTGCCGGGCGAGTTGCCAGTCGCCAGCGCAAAGCGCAGCGCGTCCGCGCCGTATTTGTCGATGATCTGCAGCGGGTCGATGCCGTTGCCGAGCGATTTGGACATTTTGCGCCCCTGCGCGTCGCGCACGAGGCCGTGGATCAGCACCGTGTCAAACGGGATATCGTCGGTATAGGCCAGAGCGGAGAAGATCATGCGCGACACCCAGAAGGTGATGATGTCGTAGCCCGTCACCAGCGTGTTGGTGGGGTAGAAGTACGCAAGGTCTTCCGTCTTTTCGGGCCAGCCGAGCGTCGAGAACGGCCAGAGCGCCGAGGAGAACCAGGTGTCCAGCGTGTCGGGGTCCTGGC
>CAMZFG010000015.1 GCA_947306035.1 uncultured Clostridia bacterium
CGCGCCTGCCCATCGACCCCGCGCTCTCCGCGTCCGTCGACGCGGGGGAGATCGAGGAGATCGCAGAGGACCCGCTTGCCGACGCGGCCGACGCGCTCGTCAAAGCATTACCGTGACCCCACGGCGGAAAGCGTTGACTTTCCGCCGTTTTTCTTTGTCGGGGCTTGCTTTTTTTTGCGCGTTGGTGTACAATAAGAGCATATCAGTAAAGGAGATATCCCATGCACCTCACCTGCCTGCCCGTCGGCTCCCGGGCGCGTCTTTTGCATCTGTTTACCGACGCGTTCAAGAGCGAACTGCTTTCCGTTTCGTTTCTCGCGCCGCTTGCGGCCGAGCAGACGCAAAAGAATATCATGCTGCTGGCTTTGTCAAAGCGCGGAACGGTCTCTTACCCGACGCAGGCGCTGCTCAACCGGCATCTCGACGAAATGTACTCGACTTCCGTTTCCAGCGTCGGTACGCGGCTCGGCGACCGTGAAGTGCTGGGTTTTTCCGCCGATTTTCTCGGCAGACGCTACGTCGGCGGCGAGGGCCTTTTGCCGCAGGTCGTCGACGTTCTGGCCGAACTTTTGCGCCGCCCGTATCTGACGGAGCAGGGATCGTATCCGGCCGAGCGCGTTGAAACCGAAAAACGCAACCTGCGCGACGCCATACGCGCCGAGATCAACAACCCGCGCGCTTACGCCATGGCGCGGTGTCTTGAACTTTTGTGCCCGGGCGAGCCGTTCGCTTTGCCGATACTGGGGCGTGAAGAGGACGTGGCGGGCATCGACCCCGCCGGGCTGAAAGCGCGGTTTTGCGCGCTGCAAAGCGAGGCCGCGCCCGTTTTCTGCTACGTCGGGGCGGAACCGGCCGACCGGGTGGCGGCGTACCTTTTTGACGCTTTCGACGGGTACGGCGGCGCGGGAACGCCTTATCAGACGGTGATCCGGTGCGGTGCCGAAACGGTCAGAAAAGAGGAGACCACGCCCCTTTCGCAGGGCAAACTCTCGCTCGGCTTTCGCACCGATCTTGACGACGTAGAGGCCATAGCGCCCGTGTTGGTCGTACTCAACGAGATCTACGGCGGCTCGCCCGCTTCCAAACTGTTTTTGAACGTGCGCGAAAAGCGCTCGCTGTGCTATCAGTGCAGTTCCACGATCCACCTGCAAAAAGGCGTTTTGTGCGCCAACAGCGGCATGAAACCGGAGAACCGCGCCGTGACGGAAGAGGCCATGCTCGAAGAGATGCGCCACATCGCCGCGGGCGATATTTCGAAGACCGAGTGGGAGGCCGCCATGCGCACGCTGGCCGACGGATATCGTCAGATCAACGACTCGCCCGCCGCCATAGCCCGTTTTTATACCACGCGCGCGCTGCGCGGCGTACGGGAGAGCGTAGACGAGTGGCGCGACCGCGTGCTCGGCGTCACGCGGGATCAAGTCGTTGCACTTGCCGGGCATCTCTTTTTGCGGGCGGTGTTCTTTCTCAACGGCAGCGGCGACGCGGGGGAGGACGACGAATGAAACGCGAAACGAAGTGGTTTGAAAGCGACCTTCTCGGCGAGCGCTATTCGCTGACGCGGCACAGAAGCGGTCTGCCGATCTACGTTTTTCCCAAAAAACTGACCACGACTTACGCGTTGCTCGCCGCCGACTTCGGTTCGGTCGACAACGTGCTGCCAAACGGCGAGATCATGCCGGACGGCGTGGCGCACTTTCTGGAGCACAAACTGTTTTCCAACGCGGACGGCAGCGACTCGTTCGAGCGTTTTTCCGCGTTCGGGGCGGACGCCAACGCCTACACCGCGGAGTCGCGCACGGTCTACCTCTTTTCCTGCACCGAGCGTTTTGCCGATTCGCTTGCGGAACTGCTCGATTTTGTCACGCACCCGTATTTTACCCCCGAAACGGTGCAAAAAGAGCAGGGCATCATCGCCGAAGAGATCCGTATGTGCCTTGACAATCCGTACAACGCCTGCTTTTACGGTATGCTGGCGGGACTTTACGAAAAGCACCCCGTCAAAAACGAGATCTGCGGCAGCGAACGGTCGATCGGTGAGATCACGCCGGAACTGCTGTATCGGGCGTATCAGACCTACTACGGTCTGCCGAACATGGCCCTGATCGTGTGCGGCAACGTGGATACGGAAACGGTGTTGGAGATCGCCGACCGGCATTTGCCGCAGTCTGCCGCGCCCTACGAAGAGCCGGTGCGCCGCGTGACGGTCGAAAAACCGGCGGCGGTCACTCGCCTGTCCGTGAGGCACGGGCAGGTGGCAAAACCGATCTTCTGCATCGGCGTCAAAGATACCGGCCTGCCCGCCTCGCCGGAAGAGCGCACCGAGCGCGACGTACTGCTTTCCGTGCTGAACGAAATGCTGTTTTCGCCCGCCGGAGAACTCTATAACCGCCTGTATGACGCCAATATGATCTCGCCCGGCCTTTCGACCGATTACGTGCTGACGCGCGATTTCGGCTTTTGGTATCTTGTCGGTGAGGCCGACGACCCGCAGGCCGTCTTTGCCGAGATCGAACGTTACGTGGAAGAAAAGCAGAAAACGGGGCTCGATCCCGCCGATTTCGAGCGCTGCCGGCGCATTGAATACGCCGAATATATCAAGGGCTTCGACGCGACCGAGGAGATCGCCAACACGCTGCTTTCCTTCGTGTTTGAAAAGTCGGATTATTTCGGCTACGCCGACGTGGTGCGCCGCTTGTCGTTTGAAAAGGCAGAACGGCTGTTTCGTCAATTTTTCCGCCCCGAGGCCTGCACGCTTTCCGTCGTGCTGCCGTGGGACGCGCCCGATAAGGAGAACACCCATGAATGAAACCGTATTTTCGTTTCCCGGCCTCGGCATAGGGGAACACACCATCAATCAGGTCGCCTTTACCGTGCCGATCTTCGGCGGGCTTGAGGTGCGGTGGTACGGCGTGATCCTGATGCTCGGCATCATCGCCGGCTTCGCGCACGTGATGTGGCGCAGCAAATTCGAGGGCATCAGCACCGACGACGTGCTCGATTTCACGCTCGTCACGGTACTGCTCGCCATCGTGGGCGCCCGCTTTTACTACGTCGTCACCACGATCAAAGACGGGCTCTATCACAGTTTTCTCGACGTCATCGCCATCTGGGAGGGCGGCATCGCCATTTACGGCGCCGTCATTTTCGGGGCGCTCTCCCTCTTTTTGGTCAGCCGCGTCAAAAAATACAGCCGCGACAAGATGTGGCGCATGTTCGATATGACCGCGCCCGGCGTCATGCTGGGGCAGATCATCGGCCGCTGGGGCAATTTCGTCAACGGCGAGGCGCACGGCGTCAGAACCTCTGACACCTTCTTTCTGCGCATGGGGCTGTATGAATACGGCGAGACGATCTGCTGGCACCCCACGTTCCTTTACGAATCGGTGTGGAACCTGATCGGTTTCGTTCTGATCACCGTTTTCTATAAAAAGAAGAAATTTAACGGGCAGATCACGCTGGAGTACCTTGCCTGGTACGGTTTCGGCCGCATGTTCATCGAGGGTCTGCGCACCGACAGTTTGTACGTCGGCGTGTTCCGCATTTCGCAGGTCGTGGGCTTTTTGTGCTTTGCCGTTTGCACGACGGCGCTTGTGTGGTTGTGGATCAGGGCGCGGCGCAGGGAACTGGACGGCGGGAGTTACGAGCCCGTTTACGAAAAATCGGCGACCGGCCTGCACGTGCCGAAAAAGGCGGAGCCGACGGAGATAAAGCAGGAAACGGACAAAACGGACGAACGGGAAACGGAGGAGCAAGATGGCAAAGATCATTGACGGCAAGGCGATCTCCGCCGCCATACGCGCCGAGATCAAAGAGGAAACGGCCGCTTTCGTCAAAGAAAAAGGGTATGCCCCGGGGCTGGCCGTGATCATCGTGGGCAGCGACCCCGCCTCGCAGGTCTACGTGCGCAACAAGCACCGCGCCTGTGAAGAGGTCGGCTTTTATTCACAAGGATACGAACTGCCCGCCGACACCGACGAGGCCACGCTGCTGGCTCTTATCGACCGTCTCAACCGCGACGACAGGATCCACGGCATTCTGGTGCAGCTGCCACTGCCGCGGCACCTTGACGCCGAAAAAATACTGCTTGCCATCGACCCCGCCAAAGACGTGGACGCGTTCCACCCCTTCAACGTGGGGCGCATTCTCATCGGCAAATACAGTTTTTTGCCCTGCACGCCCGCCGGCGTGATGGAACTCCTCTCCCGCAGCGGCGTGACGATCGACGGCAAGGAGTGCGTGGTAGTGGGCCGTTCCAACATCGTGGGCAAGCCGCAGGCCGTTCTGCTGCTGGAGGCCAACGGCACCGTGACGGTCTGCCACAGTCACACCAAAAACCTGAAAGAAGTCTGCCGCCGCGCCGACATTCTGGTCGCGGCCATCGGCAAGCCGGAGTTTTTCGACGCCTCTTACGTCAAAGAGGGCGCCGTGGTCATCGACGTGGGCATGAACCGCCGCCCGTCAGACGGCAAACTGTGCGGCGACGTCGATTTTGCCTCGGTTGAACCGATCGCTTCGGCCATCACGCCCGTGCCGGGCGGCGTCGGCCCCATGACCATCACCATGCTGCTCAAAAATACGTTGACAGCCGCCCGCGGCAGATAAAGGAGAAGAGAACATGATACGCGTTTTGGTATGGAACGAGTTTTACCACGAAAAAAATCACGAAAAAGTGCGCGAGGTCTATCCGAACGGCATTCACAACGCCATTGCCGATTTTCTGCGCTGCGATGATATCACCGTGCGCACGGCCACGCTGGATGACGAGAACTGCGGCATCACCAAAGAGGTGCTGGACGAGACCGACGTGCTGATCTGGTGGGGCCACATGAAGCATGGCGAGGTCAGCAGCGAGGCGACGGAACTGGTCAAGCAGGCCGTGCTCGACGGCATGGGCGCCGTTTTTCTGCATTCCGCGCACCATTCCAAGCCCTTCCGCGCGCTGCTCGGCACCAACTGCAACCTGACCTGGCGCGAGAGCGGCGACAGCGAGGTGCTGTGGGTCACGGAGCCCGCGCACCCCATCACGCAGGGCATCGACCGCTTTTTCACCCTGCCGAACGAGGAGACCTACGGCGAGCCGTTCACCATTCCCACGCCGGATAAGATCCTGTTTCTCGGCAGTTATTCCGGCGGCGAGGCGTTTCGATCCGGGTGCCTTTTTGAGCGCGGCAACGGCAAGATCTTTTACTTTCAGCCGGGGCACGAAACGTTTCCGACCTTCTACGACAAAAACGTGCAGACCGTGATACGCAACGCGGTGCGCTATCTGGCGCCGACCTGCCGCGTACACGTCGATTGTCCGCACGTGCGCTTGATCTCAAGCGATAAACCTTACGTGATCTGAAAGGAGAACACATCATGGCACAAGTGATCAAAGTCGGCATCATCGGCTGCGGCGGCATTGCCAACGGCAAACATATGCCCTCGCTGAAAAAAGTCAAGGACTGCGAAATGGTCGCGTTCTGCGACATCGTTCCCGAACGGGCCGAGAAAGCGGCCAAAACTTACGGCACGCCGGACGCCAAAGTCTACACGGACTACAAAGAACTCCTCAAGGACAAGACCATCGACGTGGTGCACGTCTGCACGCCCAACCGCTCGCACAGTTTCATCACCGTCGACGCGCTGGAAGCGGGCAAACACGTGATGTGCGAAAAGCCCATGGCCATCAATTCCGCCGAGGCGGAGAAGATGCTGGCGGCGGCAAAGCGCAGCGGCAAAAAACTGACCATCGGCTATCAGAGCCGCTTTCGCGACGACGCCATCTACATGAAGCAGGAAGCGGAGAACGGCACGTTCGGCGACATTTATTTTGCCAGAGCAACGGCCATTCGCCGCCGCGCCGTGCCGACCTGGGGCGTTTTTCTCAACGAATACGAGCAGGGCGGCGGCCCGCTGATCGACATCGGTACCCACGCGCTGGATCTGACGCTGTATATGATGAACAACTATCACCCCAAATACTGCGTGGGCACTACCTATCACAAATTGAACAACGATACCGATCAGGGCAACGCCTGGGGCAACTGGGATCCCGCCAAATTCACGGTGGAAGACGCCGCCTTCGGCTTTGTGGTCATGGAGAACGGCGCCACCATTCTGCTGCAGTCTTCCTGGGCGCTGAACACGCTCGACGTGCGCGAGGCCGTGACCGAGATCTGCGGCACCAAAGCGGGCGCCGACATGCAGGGCGGCGGTCTGCGCATCAACGGTGTGCGCAACGGCCGGCAATACGTTTTCGAGCCCAACTTCAAGGCGGGCGGCGCGGCGTTTTTCGACGCCACCGGCTCCGAGAGTGCCGCAGACCGCGAGGAACGGCTGTGGATCGAGGCCGTGCGCGAGAACAAAGACCCCATCACGCTGCCCGAACAGGCCCTTTGCGTCACCCGCATTCTCGAGGGTATCTACGTCTCCGCCAAGACCGGCGACATCTATCGTTTTCAGAATGACTGACTGACCCCAAAATGAAAAAAGCCGCCCAACGGGGCGGCTTTTTTGGCATAAATTGCAATTTTCACGCTGCATAAGCGCCACTTGCCGCGGTCATACTTTCATTACTCCCAAAAAGGAGAATGAAATGTATTGGAACAAAGTTGAACTGTGCGGCGTGAACACCGCCGGCCTCAAAACGCTGACGGACGAGCAGAAAAAGGCGCTGCTGATACGCGTCAGGCAAGGCGACGGCGCGGCGCGCGACGAGTTGATCGAGGGCAATCTGCGGCTGGTCTTGAGCATTTTACAGCGGTTTTCGGGCCGCCGCGAGAACGCGGACGATCTGTTTCAGGTGGGGTGCATCGGCCTTATCAAAGCGGTGGATCATTTCAACCCCGACCTTGACGTCAAGTTTTCGACCTATGCCGTGCCCATGATCGTCGGCGAGATACGGCGCTACCTGCGCGACAACAACGCCATTCGCATCAGCCGCTCGACCAGAGACCTTGCCTACCGCGCCTTGCAGGCCAGGGAAGAACTGACGCGGGAGCGGGAGTGCGAACCGAGCGTAGACGAGATCGCCAAACGCCTCGGCGAGCCGCGCGAGGCGGTGCTGAACGCCATGGAGGCCATTGTCGAGCCGGTGTCGCTGTACGAACCCATCTACAACGAGGCGGGCGACTCCATTTATATCATGGATCAGATCAGCGACGACACGGGCGACTGCGGCTGGCTGGAAGATATCGCCCTGCGCGACGCCATGAAGTGCCTTTCCGATCGGGAGCGCAAGATCATCGAAATGCGCTTTTACCACAACAAGACGCAAATGGAGATCGCCGAGAGCATCGGCATCTCTCAAGCCCAGGTCTCGCGGCTTGAAAAAGGCGCGCTGGCGCACATGAAGCAAAGAATGTAACAAAACGCCCCGACTAAAGTCGGGGCGTTTAAAGTTGCGGGGGGGGTTGACAACAACAAAAGGCGATGCTATAATGAAAACAGAGTAAGGATAGGTGTCATACATTTTCAGCCGACAAGGAGAAGACGCGTTGATATACCGATACATCAAAGAAACTTTCATGCAACTCGGAATATTGGTGCTTTACCTGATACGGCATTGGTACGTTACCGTTCCGATCCTTATCGCGCTCTTGTGCTTGCCGCATGTTTTAAGGTGGCTGCGCGTTATCTTTTCAAACCTGTTCTTTTCTGTTCGTCTGATGTTTTTGTGCAAGAAAAAGCACTGGACTTTCAAACTTTGCAAGGGCGGGCTGAAAATAGGAGACGGCAGTCAAACAATGCGTGTTTGTTTTATATGGAGTAATCTTCACCGGCAAAATCTCTATTTGCGCGATCGGGAAACCGCCTTTCTCAGTAAAACATACATACAACTGCTGATTGGTAAATTTTACGGACTATTTGGTGGGTGGAAAGGGTTTAACAAATACGAAACCGCTCTAAAAAAGATCTACTTACCCGAGACGTATGGGGAGTTATCGTTTATTGTCATTAACCCGTCTCCGCTCGACGTGTTTGTGTTTTCCGATAACGCGTATAGAGCGACGGGCAGCGGCGTGCAGGTGGGAAATAAGATCTTTTATTTCGGAAAAGCGTTGATCGGTTTTCTCTCTCGAAAGGAGAATTTGAACGTATGAAACACGGCGTCTTTTTGTTTTTGCATTTGAACGTAGTTATTCTTGCCGCAAGAATCGCCACCATCCCTTTGGGCATTGCCGGATTCTTTATCAATGTCTACAGTCCGCTGTTCGTGATCGTGTGGGTATTATGCGGCATTTGCGCGGTCATTACACTTGTGAGCCTTGGCATACGCGCCCCCACCTCGTCGGCGATGGAAAAATACATCGAGGACTACCATCGCGAATTTGAGGATCGTCAAATAAAGGAATTCTCCCAAAGGCACCGTCAGGTCAAGGTTTTGATTTTAAGGTGCTATGAATACGGAAAGTTCAGTTGTGTTCTGAACAAACGTGTGATTTACGGCACGCTCGTGATGATGGCGCTCGTCACCGCAACGGACGGCATGTGGATCGTCAAAGAAACAAAACCCCTTATCAACGATATGCCGGGGGAGACGACCGTTTATCGCATGAATCATGCCGCACGCCTGAGCGTGGAAAAAATTCTCGATCAAAACAACAACGCAAGATTGGTAATCAACGACGGTGAGAACGAAATCGACGTCATAACGCATAATGATTATCATTTGACGGATTTTATCTCGACGCTGAACGCATAAAACATTGCAGAAAAGTGTAAACTGTGAACATAGAACGGGGCAGGCAATACGCCTGTCCCGTTGTTATTATGATTGCAATTTTTCAAACGGCGTTCCCGTGCAATGTAGCACGGTCGCGCCGAGCAGGGCGGCGTCGTCCTCGTTGTGCGTCACCATCAGCAAAAGGGCGTTTTGCGTGCGCGCGCGAATGACGGCCGCCACGCGCTCTTTCAGCCCCTCGTCCAAAGCCGAAAACGGTTCGTCGAGCAGCAGGATATCGCCGCCGTAGCAGAGCGCCCGCGCCAACGATACGCGCTGCCGCATACCGCCGGAGAGCGCGGATGGTAAGAGGCACGCGGCCTCTTTCAGTTCCAGCGCGTCAAGCAATTCGTCGGCCGCGGCGGGGTCCGCGCCTTTGGCAAGAACCAGCGTCACGTTCTCACGGCAGGTGAGCGTGGGCACAAGGCGCGGCTCCTGAAACGCGTAGGCAAGTTTGGCGCCATCCGTCACCACGCTGCCGCCGTCCGGCTTTTCAAGGCCGGCAATAAGGCGCAGCAGGGTGGTTTTGCCGCAGCCGGAAGGGCCCATCAGCGCCACGGCGCCGCTTGCGGGAAAATCGTACGTCAGGCGCTCGATCACGGTCTTATCGCCGTATTTTTTGGTCAGATCGCGCAGTTTCAGCATGCCGCTTTCCTCCTTTCCCGATCGGCAAGGCGCAAAAGCGCCAGCGCCAGCGCTTCCACGGCCACGCTGATGAGAATGACCGCCAGCGTCCAGGCGAACAGATCCTCGGTCATCAGGTATTGTTTGCCCTCGAAAATGGCGCGGCCTATGGAGTGTTCCGGCACGCACAGCACCTCGGCGGCAACGCCCGCTTTCCACGAAAGACTGACGGCGGAACGGGCGGCGGCCAGAAAGTAGGGCAGCAGCGCCGGCAGGCGGATGCGCGTCAGTTTTTTCCACGGCGAAAGGCGAAAAACGGCGGCCATCTCCAGCAGTTGTTTATCCGTGGCAAAGAGCCCCTCGCGCACGTTGCTCCACACGATGGGCAGCGCCATCATAAATGCGATCACGAGCGGCACGCGGGCGCGGCCGATGAAGAGCAGCATCAAAAAGATGATCGAGGCCACGGGCGTGGCTTTGAAAAGACTTAAAAGCGGGGAAAACAGGTGGTGAAAAAAGCGGCTCCACACCGTCAGCATGGCCAGCAGCGTGCCGAGAAAGAGCGCCGCGAGAATGCCGAGCAGAATGCGCAGAAGCGAGGTGGCCACGGTGCGCCAAAAGAGGGCCGTTGCGGCCAGTTCGCAAAGTTTTTTGACGACCGCGCCGGGCGTCGGCAGCAGCAGCGGCTTGTTGAAAGCCACCGCCGCCAACAGCCACACGCAAAGCCAAAAGAGGAGCGACAGCGCCGTCAGCAGCGGGGTCGGTATCTTCTTTTTCATCGGTCACACACCGTAATAGAACGCGTCGCCCGGCAGCGTGCCGCCGATGGAAGCCGCCGGCATGGCGGCAAGAAAAGTCCCCATGGCGTTTTTCATCTCCGCACCGGCAAGGTAGCAGAGATTGCACTTCGGAATAGCGGCTTTGGCCACGGGCGCCTGGGCGAAGATGCCGGCCTCGACGATCTGCTGCGAAGCGGTATCGGGGTCGGCGGTCACGGCGGCGATCGAGGCGGCGTATTCCTCCAGAAACGCGGTCACGGCGGCGGGGTAGGCGTTGATAAACTCGGTGCGCGCCACCACGCAGCCCTGCACCAGCGAACCGGCGGGGAAGTATTTATCCCATTCGACGGTCAGATCGGCCGAAACGGTCAGGGTCACGCCCGCCTGCGTTGCTTTGTTTTTGGCAATGGTCACCATGGGCTCGGGCAGCACGGCGTAGTCGACAAGACCGGCGGCCGCGGCGTCGCGCAGATCGGCGGGCGTCGCATAGGTCGTGCTGTCCAGCGTCACGCCGGCGATCCCGGCCTTGTCAAGCAATGCTTTGGTGATAAAAGCGGGGTTCTGCGCGGGGCAATAGACCGTGTGGCCCGCAAGATCGGCGAGCGAAACGGCGGTCGCGCCCTTTGTCACGAGATAGAGCACGCCGCGGGTGTTGACGGCCAGGATCTTGACCCCGCCGTTCGTGCGGTTATAGAGGACGGCGGCCACGTTGGTGGGCACCGCGCCGATATCGAACGTGCCGTTGATGAGGCCGTCGCGCACCACGGTGGCGTC
>CAMZFG010000016.1 GCA_947306035.1 uncultured Clostridia bacterium
CCGTGAACAGCGCCGCCAACAGCAAAAACGTTACGATAAAGACCCCGTTGAACGGGTCGAGGATCATGCGATCCCGCATAGTGTCACCACCTTTTGATGCCGAAAAGCGAAAAACCCGCCCCAACGGGGCGGGTTTGGTGTGGTTTCAATCAGCCAAAACAGTAATTTTGTTGCTCAGCAACTCGGTAACAAAGTCAATAATCCACGCAAGAAAATTGCCGATACCGGTGACCAGGCACAGAATA
This sequence comes from uncultured Clostridia bacterium, assembly GCA_947306035.1. GTDB lineage: Bacteria > Bacillota > Clostridia > Oscillospirales > CAG-272 > Firm-07. The sequence continues at coordinate 246 of CAMZFG010000016.1, forward strand.
CCGACGATCAACGTCACGATATTCTGCGTTTCAAAGAAGCGGACGATGCGATAAACGCCGCCAATCAACCAACCGAAGAAAAACTGCAACAGCAATTTAGCAATCTTCGGAAGAGCCTCGTAAGAACCGGTCATACCACCTTTTGCCATGGGAAAAGCCCTCCTTTTAATTTGGTAATTACAGTATAGCAAAGTGTTGAGCATTTGTAAAGTATTTTTTGAATATTTTTTCACATTTTTTGTTTGTTTGCACAGTCGGTTTTTCTTGACTTTGCCGCAGGTTTCCTCTATAATAATAGTATCAATCGCGGGAGGATATGTCTATGATCCGTTATCATTCTGCCGGAACCTATCTTGTCGGCGGCAAACCGGCGGCCGCGGCGCCGCTGCCGCGGGAGCAGGCGCGCAAAAACACCATGGCCGCAAAGATCCTGGCCGCCCATAACAAGGGGAACGAGCAGGATATGCGCCTATCTTTTGACGCGCTGGTCTCCCACGACATCACCTACGTCGGCATCATTCAGACGGCGCGGGCCTCGGGGCTGAAAGAGTTTCCCGTGCCTTACGCCCTGACCAACTGTCACAATTCCCTTTGCGCCGTGGGCGGCACCATCAACGAGGACGATCACGTCTTCGGCCTGTCGGCGGCCAAAAAATACGGCGGCGTCTACGTGCCCGCCAACGAGAGCGTCATTCACGCCTACGCCCGCGAGGCGCTGGCCGGATGCGGCAAAATGATACTCGGCTCGGACAGCCACACCCGCTACGGCGCGCTCGGCGCCATGGGCGTGGGCGAGGGCGGGCCGGAACTGGTCAAACAACTGCTGCGCCGCACCTACGACGTGAACGCCCCCGAGGTGGTGCTGGTATATCTGACGGGCAAACCGCCCCGCGGCGTCGGCCCGCACGACGTGGCGCTGGCATTGGTCGGCGCGACTTTCAAAGGCGGGCTCGTCAAAAACAAGGTGCTGGAATTCACGGGGCCGGGACTTGCAAACCTGCCCGTCGATTTTCGGTGCGGCATTGACGTGATGACCACCGAGACGACCTGCCTTTCTTCCATTTGGGAAACGGACGACGCGGTCAAAGCATACTACGCCGCGCACGGCAGACCCGAGGATTATCGGCGTATGGCGCCGGGCGACGTGGCCTTTTACGACGCCATGATCGAGATCGATCTCTCCGCTATGGAAAGCATGATCGCTCTGCCCTTTCACCCCTCCAACGTCTACACCGTCCACTACTTCAACGAACACGCGAAAGAACTGCTTGAAAAGGTGGAGACCGAGGCGGCCGAAAAATTCGGCAAAGCGCGCCTTTCGCTGCGGCAAAAGATACTGCCCGACGGGCGCGTCGTCGCCGATCAGGGCGTTATCGCCGGCTGTGCCGGCGGCCTCTTTGACAACGTGGAAGCGGCGCGCGCCATTCTGCGCGGCGGCAGCACCGGCAACGGCGCTTTCTCGCTCTCGGTCTACCCCGCCAGCGTGCCCATCTCGCTCGCTCTGACCCGCTCGGGCGCCGTCGCGGATCTTTTGTCGGCGGGCGCCGTGATAAAACCCGCGTTCTGCGGCCCCTGCTTCGGCGCGGGCGACGTGCCCGCCAACAATGGGCTTTCGCTGCGCCACACCACCCGCAATTTCCCCAACCGCGAGGGCTCTAAACCCGGCGAGGGACAGCTTGCCGGCGTGGCGCTGATGGACGCGCGCAGCATTGCCGCCACGGCCAAGAACGGCGGCGTCATCACCGCCGCCACCGACCTCGACTACGACGACGCCGTAAAGCCCTACGTTTTTGACGGCGGCGTGTATGAAAAGCGGGTCTACAACGGGTTCGGTCACCCGCAGCCCGAAACGGAACTGGTCATGGGCCCGAACATTGCCGACTGGCCGCGGCAGTATCCCCTCTCGCGGCACGTTCTGCTGCGGTTCGCCGCCGTCATCCACGACCCGGTGACCACCACCGACGAACTGATCCCGTCGGGCGAGACTTCCTCGTACCGTTCCAACCCCTTGCGCCTTGCGACCTTTGCCCTGTCGCGGCGCTGCCCCGACTACGTGAACAACGCAAAAGCCGTTGCCGCCGAAGAAGCGGCCAGAAGAGACGGCAAAGTGGGGCAAGGTATCGAAAAACTGCTGAAAAAGCACGGGCTTGACGCGGCCGAGACCGAGATCGGTTCGGTGCTGTTCGCCGAGAAACCGGGCGACGGTTCCGCCCGCGAGCAGGCCGCATCCTGCCAGCGCGTGCTGGGGGGCCTGGCCAACCTCTGCTACGAATACGCCACCAAACGCTACCGTTCCAACTGCATCAACTGGGGCATGCTGCCCTTTACGCTCGACCGTGACGACGCGGCGGACTTTGCCGTGGGCGACCTCTTGCTCCTTCCCGACGCGCGGGAGCGCCTTTTGCGGGGCGAGACGACGTTTGCGGCCATACTGGTGCGGGAAAACGGCGAAGAAACGCCCGTCTCGCTGCATCTGGACGGCCTGACGCCCGACGAGCGCGACATTCTGCTCGCGGGGTGCCTGATCAATTATTACGCGGAGAACAGATAAGGAGAAAGAGTATGTTTGCGGCAAAACCTCTCGGCATCAACATTCTCGCCGGCGCGCGCGGTCTTTCGGCCGTCGAGCACATCGGCCTGATCAAAGACGCGGGCTGGAACGCGGTGTTCATGGACTGCAATCCCGCCCTGACCGACACGGTCGCCAACGAGGCGGCGCGGCGCGGTCTGCTGTTCACTTCCATTCACGCCCCGTTCGGCAAAGCCGACGCCATGTGGCGGGAGGGCGAGGCGGGCGAGGCCATGACGAAGTCCCTGCTCGATTGCCTTGACGACTGCGCCAACCACGCCGTGCCCGTGATGGTGCTGCACCCCTACATCGGCTTTCAGGATACCTACGTGCCCACCGAGATCGGCCTTGCGAATTTCGGCCGCGTGGTGGAGGCGGCGGAGAAAAAAGGCGTGGTACTGGGGTTTGAAAACGTGGAAGGCGAGCCCATGCTCGAGGCCATTATGACCCGCTTTCACGATAGCCCCGCCGTGGGCTTTTGCCTGGATACGGGGCACCGGATGTGCTACAATCACAACCGCGACTGGCTCGCGGAATACGGCGACCGCCTGGTCTACACGCACCTCAACGACAACAAAGGACAGCGCGGCCCCGCCATCACCTGGCACGACGACCTGCACCTGCCCATGGGCGACGGCATTGCCGACTGGAAAGCCGTGATGCAAGGTATCAGCCGCGTCGACTATCAGGGGCCGCTGATGTGCGAGCTGACCTGCAACAACAAGCCGAACGCGCACGATCTCGACTACATTGAAAAAATGGGCATGGACGAGTTTTACGCCTACGCCCTGAAAAAAGCCCGCTATATTGCCGGACTTTGCTGAAACACACACCGTTGCCGCTCCTTTTTCGGAAATTCGGAGGTATTGAATGATGAAAAAGATCCAAATGACGACCCCGCTCGTCGAGATGGACGGGGACGAAATGACCCGCATTCTCTGGCGCATGATCAAGGACGAGTTGCTGCTGCCCTTCGTCGACCTCAAAACGGAGTATTACGATCTCGGCCTGCCCGAGCGCGAAAAGACCCGCGATCAGGTGACGGTCGACAGCGCCAACGCCACCAAAAAGTACGGTGTGGCCGTCAAATGCGCCACCATCACGCCGAACAAACAGCGCGTGGAGGAATATGGCCTTTCCGAAATGTGGAAAAGCCCCAACGGCACCATTCGCGCCATGCTCGACGGCACGGTGTTCCGCACGCCCATCATCGTGCAGAACATACGCCCCGTCGTGCGCAACTGGCAAAAGCCCATCACCATTGCCCGCCACGCCTACGGCGACATTTACAAAGCGACCGAATATCGCGTACCGTCCCCGGGCAAAGCCGAGTTGGTGTTCACCGACGCGACCGGCGCGGAGACCTTCCGGCAGACGGTGTACGACTTCGAGTGCCCCGGCGTGCTGCAGGGCTCCTACAACAAAGACAGCTCCATTCGCGCCTTTGCTCACTCCTGCTTCCGCTTTGCCCTCTCCGAGAAAAAAGACCTGTGGTTTTCCGCCAAAGACACCATCTCCAAACAGTACGATCAAACGTTCAAACTGATCTTTGAAGAGATCTTCGAGCGGGACTACAAGGCCCTGTTTGAAGAGGCGGGCATCCGCTATTTCTATACGCTGATCGACGACGCCGTGGCGCGCGTCATCCGCTCCGAGGGCGGCATGATCTGGGCCTGCAAGAACTACGACGGCGACGTGATGAGCGACATGATCTCCACCGCGTTCGGGTCGCTGGCCATGATGACCTCGGTGCTGGTGTCGCCCGACGGCATTTACGAGTACGAGGCGGCGCACGGCACCGTGACGCGCCACTACTACCGCCACCTGGCGGGCGAGGAGACCTCGACCAACCCCGTGGCCACCATTTTTGCCTGGACGGGAGCCCTCGGCAAACGCGGCGAACTCGACGGGGACGCGGCGTTGACGAATTTTGCCAAAGCGCTGGAAAAAGCCTGCCTTGACACCATTGAGGCGGGCACCATGACAAAAGACCTCGCGGGGCTCGTGACGCCCGGCTCGCCCGTGAACGCCGTCAACACGAGCGCGTTCCTCGCGGCGGTGCGCAAAAGACTGGAACAGGCGCTTGCCTGACAAAAAAAGAAAGGCCCGACGGCGTGCCGTCGGGCCTTTTTCATTTACAGAATAACGATGACGCCTCGGGCGACCGCGGTATCGCGGCGGCGGTTGCGATAGTTGGCAAACACCTGCTGTTCGCCGGCTTCGCGCACGGCGTAATATACGGTGTGGCCGTCGATCTTCAATGCCTCCACGCCGTCCGCCACTTCCAGCGGTTCGTCGCCGTTGTCGCTGCGGCACAGTTTGCCGTCGGTGCGGAAAAAGTAGAACACGTCGTCGGTTGTCACAAACAGGCGATCGGGGTCAACCGCGTCGCACAGGCGCTTCGTTTTGGTGCGGAACAGGCCGACCGTGGCGCTGTGCAGCGCTCCGTCGTCCAGCGTGTAGATGAAGCGGCTGCCGTCGACGTTCGGGCAGTACGAAGCCACATCCCAGAGCAGCAGTTTTTCGCTCGTCCGCCCCGCGGCAACGCGGTGCAGAGCGGTGCGGCCGCCCGCCTCTGTCAAAAGGAACCAAACGGCTTTGTCGGTCACACGCACGCTGCCCTCGTTGACCGCCGAGATCTCCGTCAGCGCGCCGGGGTCTTTTCTGCCGCCTTTGAGATAGGCCAGCGTCGTGCCGCCCTCTCCCCGCAGGCCGTAGTAGTTGCGCGCAAAGGTACGCATGACGTACTGCCTGGCCCCGGGCAGGTCGCGCACGGCCACGCGCTCGTTGGCAAACAACCACACGTCCGTGCCGTCGGGAGCCGACAGTTCGACGCTCGTTCCCTTTTTCACCCACACGGTCCTGCGGTCTGCCCGCGCGAACAATACTTCGTCGAAACGGTCGTTGAAAGCGAGCGCGCCCGGCAAGAAACCGTCGGCCAGTTTGACGACGGACGATCCGCTTTGCAGATACAGCGCGCCGGAGGCGTCCGTATAATACAGATATGCGCCTTTGTCGGCGAGCGCCACGGGGTAAAGACCCGCGTCCTGCTCGATGTGCACCTCGTGCCCCGAGGTGGAATAGACGCGCAGGCGGGTGACGCCGTTCTGCTCCCAGGTCCAGGTATAGGCCAGTTCCCTGCCGTTCGGCGACAGGCAGTAGCGGTCGTCGTGCACGTTGTTGATACGGACGGGCGCCTCTTTTTGCCCGATGCGCAGATAGCAAAGCGTATCGGCGCTGTCACGCCACGCCACGGCGGAGCCGCCGGAGGCCAGCACGAAATCTTTGACTTCGTCCGCGATCTTGGCGACCGAGCGGTTTTTGACCAGGTAAAGTTCGTTGCCGATCTGCAGCACGCACGTCGTGCCCCGCGCGTTATACTGGCGGTCGCGCAGCACGCCGGAGACCTGCCGCCGCACCGTGCCGTCGACCGCGATGGCGGTCGTGCCGTCGGCGTTCTGCAAAACGGCAACGGAATGGAGTTGCTCGGAATAAGAGCCGGGACGGTGCAGAAAAATGAAGTAGGAAGCCAACAGAATGGCCGCGATGGCCAAAAGGAACAGCACGCGTCCCGCAAAACTCTTTTTCTGCGCCTCTGCCGCTTCCGGAAAGTCCATGGCAGGCAGCGGTTCGGCGGGGGCAGGCGCGTTTTCGGCCGCAGGCACGGGCAACGCGGCCTCTGTCCGCGGCGCCGCTTCAGGCGGCGTCGGCGCTGTGACGGGCTGTTCGGTCGGCTCGGCGATCGGCTCGGCGGGCTTTGGCTTTTTCGCGCCCGTCGCGGTATTTTTCGCTTTGGTCGTTTTTTTGGCGCCCGCCGCGCTCTTGCCCGTCGTCGATCCGGCGGCCGTTTTTTGTTTGGTCGTTTTGGCCGCGGACGTTTTGGCCGCCGCGCCCGTCTTTTTCGTCGTCTGTTTCGGGCGCGCCGCGCTCGCCGCGGAAGACTTGCCGGAAGTCGTCCCGGCGGGTGCTTTTTTGGCCCCGTTTGCCGGTTTTTCGGCGGCGGAGGCGGCCTTTTTTTCTTTTTCAGTCCCGGCGTCTGTGCTGCCCGCCTCGGTCTTTGGCTTGCGGGTCGTGGCGTCGGGGATCTTCTTCTTTTCGGTTGCCATAGGGGCCTCCTTTCGCGGATATTGCATTTATTATACAGAAAAAGCGGCGAAATGTCAAGGTTTTCGTGACCGTTCGCCGCTATTTTCAAAAAAAGTATTCAATGCGGCGCCCCGCAGATGATCTCGCGCTCCGAAAACGGCACCCGTTCCCCCGCGATCAGTTGATAGTCGCCGCGTTTGCCCGTCACCAGAAGCGCGTCGCCCGGGCGCAGTTCGGACAGCGCCGTCAAAAGCGCCTGCCTGCGGTCGGCGATGCAGCGGTAGTTGCCGGCGCCGCCCGCACCCGCGACCAGATCGCGGAAAATGACGTCGGGATCTTCGGCGTCCGGGTCGTCCGTCGTGAACCAAACGAAATCGGCGTTCTGCACCGCGGCGGCGCCGAGCGGTGCGCGCCGCTGTCTGGCACGGCCGCCAACCGAACCCGTCAGCACGGCAAGGCGGCCCGGCGTGTCCGGCCGCAGCAGCGAGAGCGCACGCGCAAGATCTTCGCCCGTGTAGGCCACGTCGAGAAAAACGCCCGGCGCCACGGGTTCCATGCGGTACGGCACGGTCAGCCGGGGCAAAACGGCCGCGATCGCCGAGAGCGGCAGACCCGCGGCCAGCGCCAGCGCGGCCGCGGCCGTGGCGTTGTGCATGGCGATATCCCCGGGAACGGGGTGCGCGATCTCATAGTTTTCTTTGCCGTCGGACAGCGTGAAACGACAGCCGTAGCGTGTGGGAGGCAGCGCCCGACAGACGACCGCGCCCGCCTCACCGAAGCACACGGTGTGCCCCGCCGCGGCAAAGGGGATCGGCATACACGGCAGCAGCGTCAGCGGCGCGGGCTCGGCAAACAGGCGTGAAACGGCCTCAAAGTAGGCGCTCTCGCTTCTGAATTCCCCGCGTCCCACGTGCGCGGGCGCGGTATCTGTCAACAGCAGCGCGGCGAACGGAATGCCGTGCGCCGCCCCGTGTTTGAGTTGATAGGCCGAGAACTCCAGCACGGCAAACTCGCACCCCGCGTCGCGAAAACGAGCCAACGCGTGTTGTATTTCGATCGCGTCCGGCACGATGGGCGCGGCGGGCGTCAGGCGCGTGCCGTCGTCCTCGCCGTCGGTGGTGAGCGTGCCGACCGCGTGACCGTTCCGGCGAAGGATCTCCGCCGTCAGCAAAGCCGTGGCACTCTTGCCGCGCGCACCCGCAATGCCGAACACCGTCAGCTCGCGGCCGGGATGACCGAGACAGCGGGCGGCCAACGGCCCGGCCAACGCTTCCGCGTCGTCGGTCAGCAGAACGACCGCGTCCGGCGGCAGAGTCAGCGATCGCTCCGCCAAAAAGAGACGACAGCCGCGCATATAGGCCGCCGCGGCGGTTTCGTGCCCGTCCCGCATGGGTGTGACGGTGGCGACGTACAACGTGTTTTTCGTTACCTTTCCCGGCTCTGACGTCACGTTTTCAATAGTCAGATCCGCCGGCACGGGCGCGCCGCCCGGCAAAAGGCGGCAGGCAAAGCCCGCCAACAATTCCGTCGCTTTCAAAAGGCCACCTCCCCCGCGTCGCCGAGCAGATCGCCGGCGGTGCGCAGAATGAAGAGCGGATCGAGCCGGTCGCGGTTGCGCCGGAAAAAGTTCTCGTACGCCGCGTCGCACAGCACGAGGAGCGGAATGCGATAGCCGCCCTCGGCGCAGGCGTCGCACAAAAGCGAAAACAGGATATCGTCGGGCAGGTCGGCCGGGGCCTCGACCAGGCGCACGTAGGGCAAAACGCGCAGCGCCAGCGCCCGCTTGCCCGTCAGGACCACGCACCCCACGTCGTAGCGCTTTTTCAGTTGACGCACGCAGGCGTGACAATTCGTGCCCGAACCGAGCAGGATCGGGTACAGGCAATCGTGCAAAAGGCCCTCCATAGCAAACCCTCCTTCTTTTCACTACCGCTATTATAGCAAAGCGGCCGTGTCTTTGACAAGCGAATTTTGTTGTTTTTCAAAATTCTCTTGCACGCCGCAAAAAAAGTAGCTATAATAAGTATGTATCACGCATCGGAGGCCGCCATGAAGAAGGAAAATCTGCTGCACATTTTTGCCCATATGCCGACGCTCGAAACGGGGCGGCTCATACTGCGCCCCCTGCGGGTGTCGGACACGGCGGATATGTTCGCCTACGCCCACGACCCGGAGGTGACGCGTTTTCTGCTGTGGCGGCCGCACCCCGACCCTTCCTATACCCGCTCTTATCTGGAATACGTGGCCGGACGGTATCGAACGGGGACCTGCTATGAATGGGCGGTCGTCTGCCGCGCGGACGGACACATGATCGGCACCTGCGGCTTTGCCTCGGTGGATTGCGCGCACAACGCGGGCGAGATCGGCTACGTCATCAATCCCGCCTATCGCGGCAGCGGTTACGCGCCCGAGGCCGTTTCGCGCGTGATGCGTTTCGGGTTTGACGTCATGGGCCTGCACCGCGTGCAGGCGCGTTACATACTCGGCAACGAGGCCTCGCGCCGGGTCATGGAGAAAGCGGGCATGACCTTTGAGGGCGTGCTGCGGCAAAGCATGCTGATCAAAGGGACTTACTGCGACATCGGCGTTTGCGCCGTACTGGTCGGCGAATTCCGCAAAAAAGAGGCGCAAACGGGAGAAAAAGAAATCTTTTTGTAAACAGGTGTTGACATTATGCCTACGCTGTCGTATAATTTATATGATAAACTATTATACGAAAGCAGGCAATTTTGCATGAACGTCAAGAACAATCAGAGATTTCAAGAGACCGAACGTAAGATCCAAAATGCTTTTCTCGACCTGCTCGGCAGCCGCTCGCTCGACGATATCACGGTAGGCGATATCTGCTTCCGCGCCAACGTCAACCGCTCCACGTTTTACGCTCACTACGACAGCGCCGAGACCCTGCTGGAAGCCATGGACGAAGCCATGTCGCGCCAACTGATGGCCGTTTTTGAAAACAGGACGGCCGAGGCGACGACCAACCGCGACCGTTATCTCATACCCTATCTCTATTTTCTGTTGGAGCATCAGGCTTTCTACCGCGCCTACTTCCGCAACTCCAACCGGTACAGTTTCAAGCACGATCTGCACACCATTTGCCGCCGTTCCCTGCAGAATTGTCTGCAAGACAGGGCGAAGGAAGACAACATTGACCTGATCGTCACCTACCACACCGCCGGCATTCACGCCCTGATACGGGAATGGGTCAACCGCAACTTTGATCTCACGCCCGAACAGTTGGCCGACGTGCTGCAGCGCTGTGACCCCGATATTTACACGCCGCCGAAAGCGGAAGAGGAAAAAGCCCCGTAACGGGGCTTTTTTGCTGCAAATTCAGTCCCGCGGGTGATTGCGCGGGCTGAACAGCGCGGCCAGCAGTCCGAACACCAGCGCCGCGGTGATGCCCGCCGAAGAGGCGGTCAGGCCGCCCGTGAGCGCGCCCATCAGCCCCCGCTCGTCCACCGCCTGCCGCGCGCCTTTGGCGATCAGATAGCCGAAGCCCGTCAGGGGCGTGGCCGCGCCCGCGCCGGCAAAGCGCAAAAGCGGCTCGTACAGGCCCGCGGCGCCGAGAACGACACCCGCCACCACGTAGCCGACGAGAATGCGGGCAGGCGTGAGATTGGTCTTGTCGATCAGGATCTGCGCCACGAGCGAAAAGAGGCCGCCCACCAAAAAAGCGCGCGCCAGCATCAGCACAACTTCCATGTTTTCTCCTTTCCGCCCGTCAGGCAAACGAGATGCGCCACGGCCGGAATGCACCGCCCCTGCTGGATGCTCTGCGGGCTCATCATGGCGCCCGTGCCGAGAAACAGCACGCGCGAAAGGTCGCCCTTTGCCAGCGCCGGCAGGATATAGGCCGCCAGCACCGCCGCCGAACAGCCGCACCCCGAACCGCCCGCGTGCGTATCCTGCGTCTTGCGGTTGTAGATCATCATGCCGCAGTCGTT
>CAMZFG010000017.1 GCA_947306035.1 uncultured Clostridia bacterium
TTGACGATGGCGTACTCTTTGGCGAATTTGTTGTGGAAGCCGCGCTTCGGAAGTTTGCGGTAAAGGGGCAGCTGGCCGCCCTCAAAGCCGGGGCGCACACCGCCGCCGGAACGGGCGTTCTGACCTTTGTGGCCCTTGCCGGCGGTTTTGCCGTTGCCGGAGCCGGGGCCGCGACCTTTGCGCCAAGCGGCCTTTGCGGAGCCCTCGGCGGGAGAAAGTTCATGGAGTTTCATCCTTCTGTCCTCCTTTACGCGTTTTCGACCTTGACAAGATGCCAGATGACCTTGATCTTGCCGGCCAGAACGGCGTCGTCCTCATGAATGATGAAATCGCCGATCTTGTTCAGCCCCAACGATTTGGCGGTCGCCTTTTGATTCGGCAGCGCCGCGATGGTGCTTTTGACGAGAGTTACTTTCTTTTTCATGGCGAACCCTCCTTATGCCTTGACCTGCTCGACGCTGATGTCGCGGATCTTGGCCACTTCATCGGCGCAGCGCAGGGATTTCAGTCCCTCAACGGTCGCTTTGACCACGTTGGCGGGGTTGTTGGAGCGCAGGCACTTGGCACGAATGTTCTTGATGCCGGCCAGCTCCAGCACGAAACGCACACCGCCGCCGGCGATGATGCCGGTACCGGGGGCGGCGGGCTTGAGCAGGACCTTGCCTGCGCCGAACTCGCCGATGACCTCGTGCGGAATGGTCGTTCCCTTGAGGGAGACGGTGATCATATTCTTTTTAGCGTCCTCAATGCCCTTGCGGATGGCCTCGGGCACTTCAGCCGCTTTTCCGAGTCCTACACCGATATGGCCTTTGCCGTCGCCCACCGCCATGATCGCGGCAAAGCGGGCGATACGACCACCTTTAACGGTCTTGGAAACACGGTTGAGCGCGATGAGCTGTTCTTTGTATTCCTGCTCCGCGTCATTTCTTCTGTAAGCCATGTTATTCCTCCTTGATGTGTTCAAACGAGTTGAACAGTGTACAAACCGGACTCAGAACTTCAGGCCGCCCTCGCGAGCGCCTTCAGCCAGTTCCGATACACGTCCGTGATAAAGATAGCCGCCACGGTCGAAAACGACCTCGGTGATACCCTTTTTGACAGCGCGCTCCGCCAGGGTCTTGCCCACGACGCGAGCCGCCGCCTTGTTGCTGCCGATGCCCTCAAACGTCTTTTCCAGGGTGGATGCGGCAACCAGCGTGACGCCTGCCACGTCGTCGATGATCTGGGCGCTGATGTTCGCGTTGGAGCGATACACGGCCAGACGCGGACGCTCGGCGGTGCCGGAGATCTTGGCTCTGACTCTCTTATGTCTCTTGAGACGGGCCTCGTTGCTGTCTTTTCTCGATACCATTTCGATCCACTCCTTTCCTTATTTACCGGTCTTGCCGGCTTTACGACGAATGTGCTCGTCGGCATATTTGACGCCCTTGCCATGGTAGGGTTCGGGCGGTCTCTTGCCGCGGATGACCGCGGCGATCTGACCGACGGCCTGCTTGTCGTTGCCTTTGATCACGATGGTGTTGGGGTTGGGGACCTCAAAGGTGATGCCTTCGGGTTCAGCCACGACCAGCGCGTTCTGGGGCAGACCGTTCACAAGCGAATGGCCCAGGTACAGCTGCAGATTTTTGCCCTGCTTGACCACTTTGTAGCCGACGCCCACGATCTCAAGGGTCTTGGAAAAACCGTCGGTCACGCCCACCACCATGTTGTGGATGAGCGCGCGGGTCAGGCCGTGCAGGCTTCTGGTCTCTTTTTCGTCATCGGGGCGGGTGACCAGCACTTCGCTGCCCTCCACCTTGATGGTGAGCATGGGCTGGAAAGTCTGGGTCAGCGTGCCGCGGGGCCCTTTGACGGTGACGACGTTGCCCTCGCCCACGGTCACGGTCACACCGGCCGGGATATTGACGGGCATTCTACCGATTCTCGACATAGTTCTCTACCTCCTTACCAGACAAAGGCGAGCACTTCGCCGCCGATCTTCAGTTCGCGGGCCTTTTTGTCGGTCATAAGGCCTTTGGAAGTGGAGATGATGGCGATGCCGAGACCGTTCATCACTTTGGGCATATCCTCGTAGCCGGCGTAGATACGCAGACCGGGTTTGGAAACGCGGCGCAGACCGCGAATGACCTTCTGTTTGCCGGCCGTGTACTTCAGCGTGACGCGAATGACGCCCTGTTTGCCGTCTTCGACGACCTGATAGCCCTTGACGTAACCTTCGGCTGTCAGGATGTCGGCAATGGATTTTTTCATGTTGGAAGCCGGAATGTCGACCGTAGCGTGCTTTGCGTCGCTGGCATTGCGGATACGGGTGAGCATATCGGCGATCACATCGGACATTTGCATGGAATAATTCCTCCTTATTGCAAGGTATTTTCTCTTGCTGCCGGCGCTGCCGGCGGCCAATCGGCGGTTAAATCCAACTCCCTTTCGGGTCGGTCTGATTTCCTGCCGAGTGCTGGGGGATGGGGACGCCTGTTACCAGGAGGCCTTTCTCACGCCCGGGATCTCGCCCTTGTAGGCGAGGTTGCGGAAGCAGATGCGGCAGATGCCGAACTTACGCAGGTACGCGTGCGGACGGCCGCAGATCTTGCACCTGGTGTAGGCGCGGGTCGAGAACTTGGGGGTTCTCTGCTGTTTGAGGATCATCGATTTCTTTGCCATTTTCTCTTACCTCCCGGATTATTGCGCAAAGGGAGCGCCCATCAGACGGAGCAGCTCTCTGGCTTCGGCGTCGGTCCGTGCCGTGGTGACGAAGCAGATGTCCATGCCGCGGATCTTTTCGACTTTGTCGTACTCGATCTCGGGGAAGATCAGCTGCTCTTTGAGGCCGAGCGAGTAGTTGCCGCGGCCGTCAAACGCGTTGGGATTGATGCCCTTGAAGTCGCGCACACGAGGAAGCGCGAAGTTGAAGAGACGATCCATGAATTCATACATACGGTCGCCGCGCAGCGTCACTTTGGCGCCGATCTTCATGCCCTGACGGATCTTGAAGTTGGCCACGGACTTTTTGGCGGTGGTCGGAACGGCCTTTTGACCGGTGATGATGGACAGATCGCGCATGATGTTGTCGATCACCTTGGTGTTGTCCTTGGCGTCGCCCGCACCGATGTTGACCACGATCTTGTCGAATTTGGGGATCTGCATCACGCTGGAATAAGCGTATTGCTTCATCAGAGCGGGAGCGACCTGTTCTTTATAGTAGTCTTTCAGTCTTGCCATGACGCTCTCCCTCCTTACAGTTTCGTGCCGCACTTGGCGCACACACGGACTTTTTTGTCGCCCTCGGTCGCGATCTTGACACGCACGCCCTGCCCGCACTTGGAGCAGTAAAGCGCCACTTTCGAGGCGTAGAGCGCGCCCTCGGCCTCAATGATGCCGCCGGTCTCGCCCTGCTTGCGGGGTTTGACGTGTTTCTTGATCATGTTGGCGCCTTTGACGATCACTTTGCCCTCGCCGGGAGCGACGGCCACGACCTCGCCTTTGGTGCCTTTGTCATCGCCGGAAAGGATGATGACGGTGTCGCCTTTTTTAATATGAAGCGTATTCATGCCCGTATCCTCCTCACAGCACTTCGGGTGCCAGCGACAGGATCTTGAGATAGTCCTTGTCGCGCAGTTCGCGCGCCACAGGCCCGAAGATACGGGTCCCGCGGGGCGTTTTGTCGTCTTTGATGATCACCGCGGCGTTCTCGTCAAACTTGATATACGAACCGTCGGCCCGTTTGAGGCCGTGCACGGAGCGCACGATCACAGCTTTGACGACTTCGCCTTTTTTCGCCATGCCGCCGGCCGAGGCCTTTTTGACACAAGCGACCACCACGTCACCGATGTTGGCGTAGCGGCGGCCGGAACCGCCCAGCACGCGAATGCACATCAGTTCTTTCGCACCGGTGTTATCGGCAACCTTCATCAATGTTTGTTGCTGAATCACTTTTGTTTCCTCCTACTGTTTCGGTACGCTTCGACGTACCTACTGTTAGAATTCTGCGAAATTATTTCGCTTTTTCAATGATTTGGGTCACGCGCCATCTCTTGGTCTTGGACAAGGGACGGGTCTCCATGACCTCCACACGGTCGCCGACGCCGCAGGCGTTCTCTTCGTCGTGGGCGTGAACTTTCAGTGTGTGCTTGACGATTTTGCCGTAAACGGGGTGCTTGACGTTGTCCTCGATGGCGACCACGACGGTCTTATCCATTTTGGAGCTGACGACCAGACCGACTCTCGTTTTTCTCAGCGTTCTTTCTTCAGTCATGTCGGTTCCCTCCTTATGCGTTCTTCTGGTTGAGAACGGTCATCACGCGGGCAATGTCGCGCTTGACGTCCACGATCCTGTGGGGGTTGTCAAGCTGGTTGATCGCGTGCTGGAAGCGGAGGTTGAAAAGCTCGGCTTTGAGTTCCTTGAGCTTCGCGTTAAGCTCTTCGGCGCTCATCTTGTTCAGTTCTGCAGCCTTCATCGCTTAACCCTCCCCGTTTTCTTTTTGAATGAACTTGGTCTTGATCGGCAGTTTGTGGCCGGCCAGACGCATGGCTTCTTTGGCGATCTCCTCGTCGACGCCGTCCATCTCGAACATCACTCTGCCCGGTTTGACGACGGCCACCCAGTACTCGGGCGAACCTTTACCGGAACCCATACGGGTCTCGGCAGGCTTCTCGGTGATGGGCTTGTCGGGAAAGATCTTGATCCAGACCTGACCGCCGCGCTTGGTGTAACGCGTCATGGCGATACGAGCCGCCTCGATCTGGTTGCTGGTGATCCAGGCCGGCTCCAGGGCGACGAGGCCGTAGGAACCGTTGGAAAGCGTGTTGCCGCGCATGGCTTTGCCTTTCAGGCGGCCGCGCTGCACACGACGGTATTTGACTCTCTTGGGCATCAACATATTACTTCGTGCCTCCTTGTCTTGGCGGTCTCTCGCCGCGGAAGCCGCCCTGACGACGCTCGCCGCCCCGGTTGTCCCGGTTGTCGCGGCGGTCGCGACGGTCGTGGCGTTCGCCTCTCTCGCGAGCGGCGGGACGATTGACCTCGTTCAGCACTTCACCGCGGTAGATCCACACTTTGATACCGATCTTACCGTAGGTGGTGTTGGCCTCGGAGAAGCCGTACTCGATATCGGCGCGCAGGGTCTGCAGCGGGATGGTGCCCTCGTGATAATGCTCCGTTTTGGCGATCTCGGCGCCGCCGAGACGGCCGCCGCAGCTGATCTTGATGCCTCTGGCACCCAGACGCATGGTGTTGCGGATGGCCATTTTCATGGCGCGACGGAAGGCCACACGGCCCTCAAGCTGAGAGGCGATGTTCTCGGCCACGAGCTGCGCGTTGAGATCGGGCGATTTGACCTCGACCACGTTCAGCGCAACGGGCATGCCGACCATTTTCTCCAACTTGGCTTTGTACTTATCGATCTCGGCGCCGCCCTTGCCGATGACCATGCCGGGCTTGGCGCAGTGGATGAACACGCGAACGCGGTGGCTGTCCCGCTCGATCTCGATCTTCGGGATGCCGGCCTTATACAGTTCGGTCTTCAGGTACTTACGGATCTGATAATCGGAAACGATGGTGTCGCCGAATTTCTCGTCGGTCGTGAACCATCTGGAATCCCAGTTTTTGATAACGCCCACGCGAAGGCCGTGGGGATTGACTTTTTGACCCATACTGAACTGTTACCTCCTTATTCTCTTTCTTTCACAACCATGGTGACATGGCTGGATCTCTTGAGGATGCGGTCTGCGCTGCCTTTGGCGCGGGGCATGATGCGTTTCATCGTGGGGCCCGGGCACACAAAGCATTCGCTGACGTACAGTTTCGAAGGATCCATGTGGAAATTGTTTTCGGCGTTGGCGATCGCGCTCTTCAGCAGCTTGATCAGATATTCCGACGCGCCTCTCTGGGTGTTTTTGAGAATGCCCATGGCAACGTCCGCATCTTTGCCGCGGATCAGGTCAAGCACAAGGCCGACCTTGCGGGGGGAGATGCGCGCATATCTCAAATATGCTTTTGCTTCCATTTTCATTTCCTCCCTTACTTCGCGGTGTTGGCGGTCTTGGAACCGGAGTGGCCGCGGAACGTGCGGGTGGGAGCAAACTCACCCAGTTTGTGACCGACCATATCCTCGGTGATATAGACCGGCACGTGTTTTCTGCCGTCATGCACGGCAATGGTGTGACCCACAAACTCCGGGAAAATGGTGGAGGCGCGGGACCAGGTCTTGATGACCTTTTTCTCGTTCTTCTCGTTCATAGCGCAAATACGCGTGTAGAGTTTCTCCTCGACGTAGGGCGCTTTTTTCAAACTTCTGCTCATACTCGATGTGCCTCCTTACTTCGCGTTTCTGCGTTTGACGATGAACTTGTCGGTCCTCGCCTTCTTGTTGCGGGTCTTGTAACCCATGGCGGGCTTGCCCCACGGGGTCACGGGCGAGGGACGGCCGATAGGCGATTTGCCTTCGCCGCCGCCGTGCGGGTGATCGACGGGGTTCATGACGGAGCCGCGCACGGTGGGGCGGAAGCCCTTGTGACGGGTCTTACCGGCTTTGCCCACCTTGACGGTGTCGTGCTCAATGTTGCCGACCTGGCCGATGCTGGCTTTGCAGTCGAGGCGGATGATGCGCACCTCGCCGGAGGGCAGACGCACCTGCGCCATGCCGTTCTCCTTGGCGATCAGCTGCGCGAACACGCCGGCCGAACGGGCCAGCTGCGCGCCCTTGCCGGGATACAGCTCGATGTTGTGGATCATGGTACCGACGGGAATGTTGGCCACGGGCAAGGTGTTGCCGGGCTTGATGTCGGCGTCGGCGCCGGCGTACACTTTATCGCCCACCGAGAGACCGACAGGCGCGATGACGTAGCTCTTGACGCCCGCGTCGTTCTGCAAGAGAGCGATATAAGCGCTGCGGTTGGGGTCGTACTCGATACCGACGACGGTGGCCGGCGTGGCGTCGGCGCGCTTGAAGTCGATGATGCGGTACTTTTTCTTGTTGCCGCCGCCGCGATGGCGAACGGTGATGCGGCCGTAGCTGTTGCGGCCGGCGTGCTTTTTCTTGATGACGATCAGGTTTTTCTCGGGCGTGAACTTGGTCAGCTCCTCGAAAGTGGGAACGGTCATCTGGCGTCTTGCCGGAGTCGTCGGCTTATACTTGAATGTTGGCATTTTCTAAACCTCCCGCTCTTACTTCATGCCATCGAAGAACTCGATGGTCTTGGAGTCGGCCGTCAGCGTGACAATGGCTTTTTTCCACTCGGCGGTATAGCCCGAATGAACGCCCATGCGCTTGGGTTTTCTCTTCATGTTGATGGTGTTGACGTCAGCCACTTTGACTTTGAACATCTCCTCCACCGCGTGCGCGATGTCGGGTTTGGTGGCGTTCTTCTGCACCTTGAACACATACTTCTTGGCGTCGAGCATATCCATGCTCGCTTCCGAGATGATCGGCTTCATGATGATGTCTTCTACCATTCTCATTACGCGTACACCTCCTCGAGTTTGGCAACGGCCTCTTTGGCGATGATGAACTTATCGGCGTTCAGCACGTCGTAGACGTTGACCGTGTTGAATTGGGTGGTCACCACGCCGGGAATGTTGGCGCAGCTCTTGATGACCGTGTTGTCCATGCCGGGCAGCACGATCAGGGCCTTTTTGTCGGCGCCGAGCGCTTTCAGCATAGCGGCCATGGTCTTGGTGGAAAACTCCGCCGTTTTGATCTCGCTGACCACGATCAGATCGCCGGCCGCCACTTTGGCGGACAGGGCGCTCTGCAGGGCAACGCGACGGGTCTTTTTGTTCATGGAGAGACGGTAGTCACGGGGCTTCGGGCCCAGCGCGACGCCGCCGTGCGTCCATTGCGGAGAGCGGGTGGAACCCTGACGGGCCCGACCGGTCCCCTTTTGTCTCCACGGCTTTTTGCCGCCGCCGGAGACCTCGGTGCGGGTCAGCGTGGACTGCGTGCCCTGGCGCTGGTTCATCAGGTAGGTGCGCACAGCCGCGTGGAGGACGGCGCCGTTGACTTCCGCGCCGAACAGCGCGTCGGAAAGCGCGATCTCGCCGACAGCTTTGCCGGCCATATCATAAACCTTTACGTTTGGCATGATAGTTCCTCCTTCCGCATCAGGCCTTGACCGAGTCGCGCAGGAACACGATGCCGTCTTTGGCGCCGGGAATGGCACCCTTGACGGCGATCAGATTGCGCTCCGCGTCGATCTTGACCACAGTGAGATTGAGAACGGTGACTTGCTCGTTACCGTACTGACCGGCCATCTTCTTGTTTTTGAACACACGAGAAGGGCTGGAGTTTGCGCCCATGGAGCCGACCTCACGGTGAATGGGGCCGACGCCGTGCGTGGCGCACAGGGTGTGATGGTTCCATCTCTTGATCGAGCCGGTGTAGCCGCGGCCTTTGGTCAGGCCGGTCACGTCGACTTTGTCGCCGGCGGCGAACGTGTCGGCGCCGATGACGTCGCCCACGTTCAGCGAGGCGCAGTCTTCAAGACGGAATTCTTTGAGGTGTTTCTTGGCAGCGACGCCCGCTTTGGCGAAATGGCCTTTCAGGGGTTTGGTCAGCTGCTTTTCTTTGGCTTCGATAAAGCCAAGCTGCACGGCGTCGTAGCCGTCGTTTTCGGCGGTCTTCTTTTGTGCGACCACGCACGGGCCCGCCTCGATAACCGTGACCGGAATGACGTTGCCGACTTCGTCGAAGATCTGCGTCATACCGATCTTTTTACCGATGATACCCTTTTTCATGTTCTTTTTCCTCCTTGCAGGTTATTGGTCGGCGTGTTGATTTTGCCCGGGGGCAGCGCCGACATGACCGGCAAAACGCCGGAAGATCCGGCAGTTTGCGCGTTGTTTGTGCCGACCGATCAGAGTTTGATCTCGATCTCGACGCCGGCGGGAAGTTCGATGTTCATCAGAGCATCCACCACTTTTTGGGTGGGCTTGAGAATATCGATGAGCCGTTTGTGCGTGCGCAGCTCGAACTGCTCACGGCTGTCCTTGTACTTGTGCACCGCACGAAGAATGGTGACGATCTCTTTCTTCGTGGGGAGCGGCACAGGGCCGGAAACGGCGGCGCCGTTCCGTTTGGCTGTTTCCACGATCTTCTCCGCAGCGGTGTCGATGAGGGTGTGATCGTAGCTCGTCAGCCGGACTCTGATTTTCTCCTTGACTGCCATTGTGTTTTGCCTCCTTCTTGCATTCCGCGCACTCGCACGCGCACCCTATTTAATAAAGGAAGGGTCGCGCCGCCTTTGCGCCTGTTCGTTGGGGCAAGAATGCTGTGACACCGTCCCGTGCGTTTCTTTCGTGTCCTTACAAAAACCGGATTTGCCCACACACACGCATGGGTAATCTCCGGGGGTGGAAAGTAAGGCACTGTGGGGCCCGCACGGCCGCGTCGTTCACTCTTTCGCCCGATTTTTCGGACATACTCTGCGAAAATTCCCCGCTCTCGCGGCAACCTCTCGCTTCATCGCATATCAGACTCGTTCATTATATCATACGTTTTTTCGGTTTGCAAGAGAAATTTTCCTTTTGCGTGTAGAAATTTTTGCCTGTTTTCGGGGTGTTTATTGTGCAACTTGCCCAAAAATCGGCCGTTTTCGGCCTGAAAAGCGCTCTGCGGCCCGTATTTTTTCTCCTCTCCCCTGCTCTGCCGACCGACTTTTTTGCAAAAAATCGCGTTTTGCACCCGTTTTGGTGATCGCTTTCGCAAAAAGCACACAAAAAGGGGCAGTAAACGGAAAAAGCGCGCACAAACCGCGTTTGAGAAAAAATCCCTGCAAAACGTGTTTTGTAAACAGTTTGTTCACATTTTGTCGTTATACTGATCTTATATCCGCATCGTCTGTCCCGGGAGGGTCTTATGGATCCCGTTATCATACAGATCATCGGTCTGGCCGCCATGCTGGCCAACCTGTTGTCCTTTCAGGCAAAAGCGCCGCGCGCCATTCTCTTGTGGCAGCTTTGCATGTCCGTTTTGTTCGGCGTGCATTACTACCTGCTCGGCGCCTATACCGCCTGCCTGCTCAACGTGGTGGCCACCACGCGCAACGCCCTGTTCTCGCAGGCCGGCCGCCGGCGCTTTGCCGCGTCGCCTTTGTGGGTGCCCGTGTTCATCGCGGCGGCCCTCGGCGTGTACGCCCTCTCCTTTATCGTGTTCGACAAGGAGTGGTCGCCGCGCAGCGCGCTGATCGAACTGCTCCCCGTGGCGGGCCTGGCGGTGCAGACCGTCGCCTTCCGTATGCGCAGCGCCCAGCGCATGCGGCTGGCCAACGCCGTTTCCGTTCCCTTCTGGGCGTCGTATAACGCTTGCTACCGTTCGATCGGCGGCCTGCTCTCCGACGCGGCCATGGCCGTTTCCATTCTGGTGGGCTACCTGCGCTACCGCAAAAAAGAAAAGGCGGCAGAAACCGAGTCCCCCGCCCCCGACGAACACAACCGAAAGGAGGAAAACCCTTGAACGCGCAAGGTCACAAGATCCATATATACTGTCTTTCCGCCGCGATATTGACCGTGGTCGCCACCGCGGTGCGCGCGCTGTGCTTCGGCCGCGCCTTTGACGCCGACATCGGCTACTTTGCCGCGGGCGCCGCCCTGCCCGTTTTGCTGCGGGTGTTCGAGGCGGTGACGGTCGCGTGCTTTCTCTCTTTGTTCTTCTTTATTCCGAAAGGCACGCTGCCCCTGCCGAAAAAGCAGCCCCTCTCGCTCCCGCGCCGCGTCGTTTCGGCGCTGGTCGCCCTGCTGTTCGGCCTCAACTTCGTCGCTTTCTGCCGCGTCAACACCGGGCGCGGGCTGCCTTTTATCATCTTTTTGCTCGGCATTCTCACGCTGCTCGGCGCGGTCGCCTT
>CAMZFG010000018.1 GCA_947306035.1 uncultured Clostridia bacterium
TGCGATCTATAAAAACGTCAAGCACCCCGAAGACAGCGATTTCGATTAAATCAAAAATAAAGGAGAAAACGACATGAAAAAGCTTTTGATCCTCTCGCTGGCGCTCTTGCTGCTGCTGGCTCTGGTCGCCTGCGGCAGTACCGAAACGCCGGCCGGGAGTACCGACACGCCCGCGCAGAGCGGCACGCCTGCCGAACAGAGCGCTCCTGCGAACGACAGCGGCACGCAAACCGACACGCAGCCGGACCCGACCAAAGAGAACTTTTCGGGTCTTTCGCTGGCGGGCGACACCGTTGATTACGACGGCGGCGCGCACGCGCTCTCGCTGAACGGCACCGTGCCCGAAGGCGCGACCGTGACCTATACGGGCGGCGAAGACGGCAGAAACGGCGCCACCAACGCCGGCGTCTATACCATCCGCGTGACGGTCAGCAAAGAGAACTACAACGACTTTACCGCCACCGCCACCCTGACCATCAACAAGCTGAATTTTACGGGTCTTTCGCTGGCGGGCGACACCGTTGATTACGACGGCGGCGCGCACGCGCTCTCGCTGAACGGCACCGTGCCCGAAGGCGCGACCGTGACCTATACGGGCGGCGAAGACGGCAGAAACGGCGCCACCAACGCCGGCGTCTACACCGTTCGCGTAACGGTCTCCAAGGCAAACTACAACGACTTTACCGCCACCGCCGCCCTGACCATCAACAAACTGACGCTCTCCTCTCTTGATTTTGCCGACGCTTCGGTCGAATACGACGCCGCGAAACACACCATTGCCGTGACGGGTCTTGTGCCCGAGGGCGTCACCGTGACCTATACCGGCGGCGAAGACGGCAGAAACGGCGCTACTTCCCCCGGTTCTTACGAGATCACGGCCACGGCGAGCGGCGCCAACTACAACACGGCGACTTTGTACGCGACCCTGACCATCACCAGCAAAGAAGAACCGCTGTGCCTGGCGTTCGTCGGCAACAGGATCCTGTTTGAGAACCCGCTGGACGACAGTCGGCTTTACTGCTATGACGGCAGTTCCCTGACGCTGGTCGGCAACGACAGACCGATCGCTATGGTCAGCGTGGGTACCAAAGTGTATTACATCGCGCGCAACCTGCTTTCAAACAGCATTTTCAGTTACGATACGGCTACCGCGGAACGCGTAAGTCTGCTTGACGTTTCGGCCGACGCGCTGGCAACGGACGGCACTTATCTGTACTATACGGTCAATTCTCTGCTGAACGCGGAAAAGAACGGCATTTTCAAGGTCAGCATCGCCGATCTCGAAAATCAGAACGTAGACGCCGTTCCCGTGCGCCTGACAACGGCAAAAGCCGCCTATCCCGTGGTAACGAGCGGCAAAGTGTGGTTTGCGCACAAGGGCGAAGGCGACAAGCTTTACGCGGTGAGCACAACGGCGCAGAACGCCGCCCCCACGCTGATCTACGACTACAAGATCACAGATCTCACGGCGGACGGCACCAAGCTGTTCTTCACGCGCAAAACGCTGCTCGGCAGTTCCATTTTCGCGCTGGAGACGAACGGCCTTTCCGCGGCGGTCAGCGACAACGACGCGCGCCTGACGAAAGTGACGATCTCCAACGGCAAATACCTGACGGTCAACGGCGATTTCCTCTTCTTTGTCAACACCGATATGCTGACGACCACCATTTTCGGCGACGGCATTTATAAAGCCGCCAAGGACGGCGCGGGCCTCTCGGAAGACGTCACGACGCTGCTGTCCGGCAGCGCCAAAGTGGTAGACGGCTCCACCGATAAACTGTACGCGCTGGCGGCCGACGGCACGTATCTCTACTATTTCCGCACCAGCAACAAGCACCTGTACCGCATGGACGGTTCCGGCAACGAGACGGATCTGATGGCCGGATTTGTGCCGCCCGTGCGCAACGAACAGATCACGTCGTGGTATGAAAAAGCGCTGGCCGACAACGGCAACATCTACTACATCAACATGAAGGACGGCGGCAGTCTCTATCGGTATGCCATCGCCACCGGGCAGGACAACCGACTGACCGGCCTGCCCGTTGCGGACTTTGCCATTCACGACAATTACCTGTATTACGCGACCGTGCGCTATCGCGTCAATTTCGACCTGTACCGTATGTCGCTGGTCACGGGCGAACCGGAGCGCCTTTCCACCGAAAAGTGCATGAATTTCTCCTTCGTCGGCGACAAGCTCTACTATACCAATTTCAGCGGCAGCAACACCCTGAACCGCATGAACCTCGACGGCACGGGCGATGAGATCGTATTCAACGACAAATCCGTCAATTCCAACGCCACGACGGTGGTCGGCAATCTGCTGTACTTTGTGGCGAACGATCAACTGTACGCCTACGATCTGACCGCGGGCACCGCCGCGTTGATCGACAAAGACGTCAAACCGCTCGAATACCTCATTCACAACGGCAAGATGCTGATGATGAACGCCGACGGCCTTAAAAATCACGTGACGCTTTATGATTTGTCCGCCAAAACGGAACTGGACATCGTAGACCTCGGTTACAGCGGCGTTTCGCAGGATGCGCGCGGCATCTTCTTCTACAACGGCAGCTGGTATTTCTACCGCAACATTGCCGCCGGCACCGACAAAAAGGGCCTGTACCGCGTCTCGGCAGACGGCTCCGCCTGCACGCTGGTCGACGCCTTTGACGGCTACTACTTGTGCAATTCCTGCCTTGTGGGCAGCAAAGTTTACTTCCTTGACGTGTGGCAGGTGAAAGATTCCGTGCCGACACCGTCGAGCACCGGCAAGCTGTGCGTGCTGGATCTGACGACAAATCAGATCACCGTACTGAACTAAACGAAACGGCTGCGCAGGCATTGCGCAGCCGCAAAAAAAGAGAAGGACGCACGTCCTTCTCTTTTTTGTATTGACCCCGGAACGGGGTCGGTTTTTACTGCTTTTGCGCGTTGATGCGCTCGCGGCGGACGGCGTGGATGATGCGCTCGATGGCCACGCAAAGCACGGCGTTGACGCCGAACTCGATGAAGAAGTTGAAGGTGATGATGGAGACCATCACGAACGTCCAGATATTGCCCACGGTCTCCGCGCCGAAAAAGTCGATCATCGCCCCGCGGAAGAAGAGCCCCATAAACACGAGGAAAACGCCCGTGTTGACGACGGGGGCGGAGAGAGAGGCCAGGCACACGCCGGCAAACTCCTGCCTGCGGCACAGCGCTTTATAGATCAGGCCGGCGACAAGACCCGCGAGGATCGTTTTGCCGAAGCAGACGAGGATATAAAGCACGGGCGAACTGTGGAACAGCGTGAGCAGGAACACGTTGGAGAACGAGGCGATGAAGTTGACAAGCCCCAGCACGGCGCCGAGAAACGCGCCGCAGAGCGGGCCGAGCATCAGCGCGCCGATGACCACGGGCACCAGCGCCAGTGAAAAGGCGACGGGGCCGAATTGCATGACGTTGGAAAGCAGTTGAAACACCACCACGAGAGCGGTGAACAGAGCCAGTTCGACCAATTTGGTCACGTTGAACGTTTTGTTATCGGCATTTTTTCTCATAGCATGTGCCTCCTTTGCGCGATCGCGTCCGTCCCCCGCGCACACGGCCGCGGCGGGCGTTCGTTCCGTTTTTACTATATCATCGTATTTGCTCTTTTGCAAGGCCGCATCGTAAAAAATCACGAAAAATTCACAGTTCGCGCCGCTGACGCTCGCCGTTTTTTCGGCCTGTTTTCGTCAGATTTGTATAAATTGCACAAAAAACGAATTTCCCGTGAACACTTTTGAACGTTTTTTACACATGGCTTGCTTTGATTTCCCTCTTTGATTATAATGAAAGCGAAAGTAAGTAAGCAAACCCTTACAGGAGGCCTTGAAATGATGAAACGCATCCCAAGACTTTTTTGCCTGCTGATCTCCCTGCTGCTGATCGTGCTTTGCACGACCGCGTGCAGTTTCAATTGGTTCGGGCTCGTCAAGGAAGCCGAGACCGAAGAGGAGCCGCGCGAAAGCGTTTCCGGCATCGGCAAACGGACGCAGACCGGCGAGAACGGCGAGAGCGAAGAGACGGAAAAGCCCTTTGAGGCCGCGCTGCGCATTCTGGTCGCCAGCGATCCGCACATGAGCGCGAACGACCCCGTGGCGGTCGAGCGTCTGCGTCAGATGGCACAGGTGACCGACGCGGAAGCGGACGCTCTGATCGTGACCGGCGACCTGACCGCTTCGGGCACCGAGGCGGAGTTTGCCGCTTTCTTTGCGGCCGCCAAAGCCGCCGCGGGCGACACGCCGCTGCTGACCTGTCTCGGCGAGCGTGATCTGATCGACGCGAACGATCCCGCCGCCGCGGCCGCCCGCTTTATCGCCGCTTCCGGTCAGACGAGCGCCGACGTGCACGTCGTCATCGGCGGCTGTCACTTCATCGGCATCTCTCCCGACACCGCGGACGGCCTCGGGTTCTCCGGCGAAAAACTCGCCTGGCTTGAGGATCAGCTGTCGGATATTGAGGACGGCGATCCGCACCCCGTTTTCGTCTTTCAGCACCGTCCCATGCAGAACACGGTGGCCGGCAGCGAGAGCGGCGTGGCCAGACTGGACAAGATCTTTAAGAATTACCCGACCCTGATCGACCTGTCGGGCCACACGCTGTACGACCCCGCCGACGCGCGCGCCGTCATGCAGGACAAGTGCCTCGCGGTCTCGGTCGGTTCCCTCTCCTATCGCCTCGGCGAGATCGGCGGGAGCGACTATCAGTACGCTTCCGTTTATCCGACCGACGCCATGGGCGGCTGGTACCGTCTGCGCAACGAGACGCTGGCCTCCGACCTGAACAACGCCGCCGACGTCACGCTGATCGAGGTGAGCACCGACAACAACGTGCGCATCCGCCGCCGCGACCTGCTCTCCGGCGAATGGGTGGGCGAGACCGTGCTGCTCACCAACCTTGCCAAAAACAAGAACACCCCCTACGACTACGGCCGTCAATACCGCGGCACGCCGGAATTTGCCGAAAACGCCGCGCTGACCGCCGACATTCTCACGCCCCGCGCCGTCAGCGTGGCCATTCCCGACGCCGTGAGCGTCAACGGCGTGCAGCACTACCGCTGCGAACTTGCCGCGGGCGAGGAAACGCTGCGCACCGTTTACCGCCTGGCGAACGCGGGCACGACGCGCGTGCCGTTCGTCGGCCTGACGCCGGGAACGACCTATACCGTCACGGTGACGCCCGTTGACACCTGGAGCAACGAGGGGGCCGCCTTGACATTTGACGTCACGACCCCGGCGGTGAACACCTCCCTGCCGACGCCGGATCTGCTCTCGCTGGAATTCCGCGCGGACGGCACGGCCTATGACAAAGTTTCCGGCACCACGCTGTTCCCCGTCGGCTCGCCCACGGTGCGGCAAAGCACCCTGTACGGCGGCTACGAGGCCGATTTCGACGGCCATGCGCACTATCAGTATTACGGCTTCGACGACTGCCAGCAGGCCGCGCGCAGCGCCCTCGGCTTTACGTTTGAGACACTGCTGAAAATGGACGCTCTGCCGACGGCTTCCTACGTCAATCCCATCTCCTCGCAGGAAAGCGGCGGGCTCGGGTTTGAAGTGAACCGATCCAGTCAGACGATCCAGTTCTGGTGCATGTGCGGCGAAAGCGGCAACTACACCGTTGTCACGACGCCGGTGGTCGTCGGCGAATACATGCATCTGGTCGCCACTTACAACGGCCTGCAACTCTGCTTGTACGTCAACGGCGAATTGGCCGATTCCAAAGTTGTGATCGGCCGTCTTACGTTGTCCTCCAACGTGCGGGCGCGCTATCTCGGCGTGGGCGCCGACGCGCAGGACGCTCTGGTCGACGGCGGCACCGCCGCGGACTGCACCATCGTCTGTGCCGCCATGTGGGGCGAGGCCCTGACGGCCGAGCAGGTCGCGGCGCTGTACGAGATCAAGAAAGCGCCGGAAACGGACGCTCCGCCCGTTGAAGTGGCGGGATTTGAAGATCTGAACGCCGTGGCCGACGCGGACGACGGTTTTGAGCCCGTGCTCCGCTTTGCCGTGACCAGCGACGTGCACACCCGCTCCCGCGGCGGAACAGGCAACCCCACCGAGGAAGAACTGGCCGCTTCTCTGCTGCGCACCACGGGCGTTTTCCGCCACAGTTATCAATACGCCGACATGAGCGACTACAAAAACGTGGACGCCGTGATCGTGGTCGGCGACTATACCGATCACGGTACCATCGGCGAATACGCCTCGTTCAAGTCGGTCGTGCGCACCGAGATGCGGGACGGCACGCAACTGCTGGTGTGCCTCGGCAACCACGAATTCTACGACACACAGGAAAGCGGCGACACCGTCCAGACCGACGGCACCTATGCCCGGTTCGAGCAGTATTTCGGCCACGCGCCGGATACCCACACCGTCATCGGCGGCTATCACTTTATCGGCGTCAGCCCCGACCGGAACGGCGGGCGCAACTACTCCGCCGCAAAGGCCGCCTGGCTCGAGGAGCAGCTGCAGATCGCCGCGGCCGACGACCCCACGGGGCAAAAACCCATCTTCGTCTATCAGCACATCTCGCCGGCCAACTCGGTCTACGGCAGCAACAAGACCACCGACCCGAACGCGTCCTACGCCGCCATCAACACGGGCAACGTGATGAAGAATTATCCGCAGGTCGTGCTGTTCTCGGGCCATTCGCACCGCCCCACGACCGATCCTTCTTCGATCATGCAGAGCGACTATACCGTGCTGGGCACCGGCACGCTGGCCTACGGCACCTACGAGATCTACACCGACGAGGGGCAGATCATCTCCCTGGCGCAGAACGAGACGGGCAGTCTGTTCTACGCGAGCATGGGCGACGCCAAAAACGAACACGGCCTGCGCGACGGTTCGGTCTTTATGATCGTGGAAGTGGACGCGCAGGGCCGCGTGCGCATCCGATACGTAGACGTCGATTCGCATTGCCTTGTCGGCGAACCCATCATCATCGATACCATCGGCAGAAAAGACGACTTTACCCTGACGGCAGACCGCGCCGCGAACGGCGAAGCGCCCCGCTTTGCGGACGACGCGGCCGTCACGGTGACCGCGACCTGGTCCACCGAGGTGAGTTTCTCCTTCCCGCAGGCGACCAGCCGCGACAAGGTGCGCAATTATAAAGTGGAAGTGTATCAGGGCGATACGCTCGTCAAAAAGTTCTATATGCTCTCGGGCGCTTATTATGCCGGCACTCCCGCCTCGCTCATCGCGCCCTGCACGGGGCTTGCGCCCGCCACCGCGTACACGGTGAAGGTCTACGCCTACAACTCCTGGGGGCAGGTCTCCGCCGTACCGCTGACGGGCGGCTTTACCACCGCGGCCGCGGGCGACGGCGCCACGCCGGACGTTTTCAAACTGGTCTTCCGCGACGACGGCACGGCCTATAACGCCGTGTCGGGCGAAGATCTGGTCAGGACCGGCGGCGCGACCACGGCGACCGACGACGCGCTCGGCATGACCGTGGGCGTGTTCAACGGGAACGGCGACTACCAGTGGCGGCAGATCGCGGACTACTACGACGTTATGGCCGGCAGTTTCACGTTTGAAGTGTACGCCCGCGTTGACCGGCCCGTCACGTCCGGCATTATCGACATCTGCTCCAACCAGCAGGCAGGCGGCTTCGGCTTTGAATACAAGAGCGACGGCAAACTCTACTACTTCCTGCAATGCCGCAAAACCTCGACCTACATCCAGCCCGCCGTCACCATGATCACGGGCGAATACGTGCATCTGGTCGGCACCTGCGACGGCATGACCGTTCGCCTGTATCTGAACGGCGAGCTGGCCGCGTCCCTGCCGTTCAGCGGCGACGTGTTCTTCCCGCTGCAGCCCTCGGCGCAGTATCTCTCCATCGGCGCGGATTCCGGCGTCAACTACGGTTCGACCTCTCCCATGACCGGGCGGGTGGCCGTGACCAACCTCTATTCGTACGCCCTGACCGCCGAGCAGGTCGCGGCCCGCTACGCCGCTCTCCCCTCCGCCGGAACGACAACGGATTAAAAGTTAAAAGATTTCCTCATTTTTCAAGTTTATAAAACAAGAAAAGAGGTACACGTATGAAACATTCCCGCATACAGGCGATCGTTTGCCTGCTGTTGGCGCTTTGCATGGTGCTCCCGCTTGCCGCCTGCGGCAGGAAAAAGGGCGGTGAAACGCCCGACGGCGAGAACCCGTCGGGGCAGACCGCCGCCCCCGCGAGCGTGGTCAACGCCCCGGAAGTCACCTATCGTTACGGCTGGAAACAACTGGCCTCGACGACGGACGTGGACGGTGATTTCGTGCCCGTGCTGCGCTTTGCCGTCACCAGCGACATCCATACCCGCGCGGCGGGCGCCGGCACCACCGACTACCCCTCCGCCCAGGATCTGACGGTCGCCAAAAGCCGCACGGAAGCGGTGTTCCGCCTTTCCTATCAATACGCGGAAAAGAGCGCTTACAACGGTCTTGACGCCGTGGTGACGGTGGGCGACTACACCGACTACGGCCGGACGCAGCAGTACGACGCCTTTATGAGCGTGGTCAACGCCGAGATCAGGACCGGCACGGAACTTTTGGTGTGCCTCGGCAACCACGAGTTCTGGGACGCGGGCGAGCAAGGCAGCGCCAACACGGATATGCCCGTCACCTACGCCCGTTTCGAGGAATATTTCGGCCACGAGCCGGACAGCCACGACGTGATCAACGGCTATCACTTTATCGGCATCAGTCCCGACTGCAACGGCGGCCGCAACTACTCCGAGGATAAAGCCGCCTGGCTGGCGACGCAGATGCGCGCGGCCGCGGCGGACGACCCCACGGGCAAAAAGCCCATCTTCGTCTATCAGCACATTTCGCCGGCCAACTCGGTCTACGGCAGCAACAAAACGTCCGATCCGAACGCGGCCTACGCCGCCATTACGGTGCATAACGTGCTGAAAAACTACCCGCAGGCCGTGGTGTTTGCCGGCCACTCGCACAGACCCGTGACCGACCCCGCCTGCATCATGCAGAAGGACTACACCGTGTTCAATACGGGCGCGCTGACTTACGGCTGCTACGAGATCTACACCGGCAAAGGCGCCGGAACGACGGGCATGCTGGCGCTGGGCGACGAGGGCGGCTGGTACGCCGACATGGCCGACGACTGGTACGAGCACGGCGAGCGGGAAAGTTCCATTTTCACGCTGATCGAGATCGACGCGCAGAACCGCGTGCGCGTGCAGTACATCGAAACGGACAGCGGTTACCTGATGCAGGAGCCCATCGTCATCGACTCCGTCGGCAGCAAAGACGACTTTACGCTGACCGTCATGCGCGCCGCTCGCTCCGAACTTCCCTCTTTCAAGGAAACCGACGAGATCACGGTGGCGTGGATCGGGCCGACCGCGGTGCGCCTGTCGTTCCCGCAGGTCTTTTGCCGCGATACGGTGCGCGATTACAAAGCGGAACTGTATCTGAACGGCGAGTTGGTCGACACCGTTTACCGCTTTTCAAATCTGTATTTCCCGCCCATACCGACCTCGCTGATCGTGCCGTTCTCGGGGCTGCGGCCCTCGACCACCTACGAGGTCAAAATATACGCTTATAACACCTGGGGCAAACTGGGCGAACCCCTTTGCGGCTCCTTCACGACGCCGGCGCTTGAAACGGACGGCGTCATTGCCCCCGACCTTTTCAGTTTTTCGTTCCGCGAGGACGGCACCGCCTGCGACGCCGTTTCGGGCAAGGCGCTTTACAAAAACGGCCACCCGACTTCGATACGCGACAGCGCGCTCGATCGCACCGTCGGCGTTTTCAACGGCAGCAGCGATTATCAATGGCGGGATCTGCCGCTATACACCGACATTATGAAGACCGGCTTTACCTTTGAGCTGTACGCGCGCATCAACGTGCTGCCGAGCGGGGGCGGATTTCTGAACCCCTCTTCGGCGCAGCAGCAGGGCGGCTTCGGCTTTGAACTGCACGCCGACGGCGCTTACTTCTATCTGTTTTCCAAAAAACTGAAAACGTACGTCTTTCCCGGCGCCGCCGTCCGCACGGGCGAATACGTGCATCTTGTCGGCACGTTCGACGGCAAAAACGTCTGCCTCTACGTCAACGGCGCGTTGGCCGCCTCCGAGGCGGTCTCTGGCGAGGCGTTCTTCCCCGTCTACCCCTCCGCCTGCTATCTGTCCGTCGGCGGCGACGCCGGCCCGGACTACGCCTCGCACGCCCGCTTTACCGGCCGCATTGCCGCCGCCAACCTCTACGCCACGCCGCTGAACGCCGCGCAGGTCGCCGCATTGTATAACAACCGCTGACCATCCACCCATTCAACCGAAAAGGAGAGACCCATGAAAACCACCGTTACCACCGCGCTTCGTCTGCTGGCACTGCTGCTGGCGCTGCTCACCGTCGCCTCTCTGCTGGTCGCCTGCAAAAA
>CAMZFG010000019.1 GCA_947306035.1 uncultured Clostridia bacterium
GTCTCAACGGCGATATAGCGCATAAAGCGCGTCAGTACGGTATCCATATCAAAACGCCCAGGTGCCGTCGCGGAAGATGGCAACGCGGCGGCCGTCGCGGGTGACGCCCGTGATGGAGAGATCGCGGGTGCCGATCATGAAGTCGACGTGGATCATGGAGTCGTTGATGCCTTTTTTGTAGCACTCCTCGGTGGTGTACTGATCGTAGTCGACCAGCGTGTTGGTAAAGCCCATGCCGAGCGCCAGGTGGCAGGCGGCGTTCTCGTCGAACAGCGTGTTGTAGAACAAAAGGCCCGAGAGGTTGACG
The DNA here is from genome assembly GCA_947306035.1 of uncultured Clostridia bacterium. Taxonomy (GTDB): domain Bacteria; phylum Bacillota; class Clostridia; order Oscillospirales; family CAG-272; genus Firm-07. The sequence continues at coordinate 308 of CAMZFG010000019.1, forward strand.
GGGCTCTCGTAAGGCACCAGGGCGCATTCGCCGAGGCAGGCGGCGCCCTCGTCCATGGCGATCATCTGCTTTAAGAGTTCCTCACCCTTTTCGGCGTGCACCTCCACGGCGCGGCCGTTTTCAAACCGTACCGAGAAGTTTTCGATCAGTTCGCCGCGATAGGAGAGCGGTTTGGAGGCGTAGACGACGCCCTCGGCCACGCCCTTTTCGGGGGAGATGAACACCTCTTCGGAGGGGATGTTGGGGTTGTACTCGATATTTGAGCCGAGCGCCCTCTCCGACCCGCCGAGAAAGCGGGTGCCCTTCAGCAGACCGACGCGAAAATCGGTACCGTTGGCGGCCTTATACTCCAGCGTTTGCAGATCGAGCCCGTTGAGATAGGCGCAGCGATCGGCCAGATCCTTGTTGTGCGCTTCCCATGCCGCCACGGCGTCGCCGCCCTCTTCGACGCGGGAGGTGAAGAGAATGTTCTGCCACAGTTTTTCCACGGCGGCGTTCTTTTTGAGGTCGGGGAACACCTTTTTGGCCCAGGCCGCGCCGGGCGCGGCGGCGATGCACCACTGATATTTGTTCTCCATCTGATCGCGGTAGGGTTTGATGATCTGATAGCGGGCCTGGCTGGCGCGCGCCAGTTTTTTCTGATCCACGCCCTTCATGCCGTCGGGGTCGTCGGATTCCAGATAGATCATGACGGGCAGGGCGTCGACGCGGTGCTGCAGGCGGGCTTTTTCCCACTCTTCCATTTTGGAAAGAGAGGCCAGCGTCCGCTTCTGGATATCCAGTTTGTCCAGCGCCTGATACTCGAACTCCACGATGACGCGCGACGCGCCGCAGCGGTAGCACTCCTCGGCCACCATGCGGGCGAATTCCGCCTGCTCGACCGAGGCGTAGATCATCACTTCCTGCCCCTTCTGCACGTGGCCGCCTTTAGCGGCGATCAGGCGGGCGTATTGCCGTAAGATCGTTTTTTTCATAGATAAAACTCCTTTCGGTTTCTGTTTTCATTCTAAAACGGCGGGCGGGGTTTGTCAATGCGTTTTTTCAAGAAATCGGCGCCAAAAGATTGACAAACGAAAACGCAATGTGTATAATATAATCTGTATATCTATCCGTATGCCCGCATACACGGGGGAGGTTCACATGAAATTCATCAATATCGGCTTCGGCAATATGGTGGCCGTCGACCGCATCGTGGCGCTGGTCAGCCCCGACTCGGCGCCGGTCAAGCGCCTGATCCAGGACGCCAAAGACGAGGGCCGCACCATTGACGTGACCTGCGGCCGTCGCACCCGCGCGGTCATCATCACCGACAGCGAGCACGTCATTCTTTCCGCCATTCAGGCCGAGACCATTGCCAACCGTCTGGACGACGGCGGCATGGACGACGAGGACGACGAGGAGGAGACGGAGACATGAGCGCCGAAAAAGGTCTGCTCGTGGTGGTCTCCGGCCCCGCGGGCAGCGGCAAAGGCACGGTGCTGCCGAAGGTGATGGCAGCGGGCGGTTTTCGCTTTTCCGTCAGCGCCACGACCCGCGCCCCGCGCCCCGGCGAGGCGGACGGCGTCAATTACCACTACCTGACGCGCGAGGCCTTTGAGGCGCGTATCGCCGCCGGGGACATGCTGGAATACACCACCTATTGCGGCAATTATTACGGCACGCCGAAAAAGGAAGCCGAGGCGGTGCTGGCCACCGGATGCAACCTGCTTCTCGAGATCGAAGTCGAGGGCGCGGCCAACGTCAAAAAGGCCTATCCCGACGCGCTGCTCATCATGCTGCTGCCGCCCTCGTTTGCCGTGGAAGAGGCGCGCCTGCGCGGCCGCGGCACCGAGAGCGAGGAGAAAATAAAAGCCCGCCTGGCGCAGGCACGGCACGAAGTGGAACAGGCGCCGCTGTACGATTACATCGTTTACAACCGCGACGGCGAAGCCGACCGGGCGGCGGAGGATATTCTCGCCATCGTGCGGGCCGAGCGCCTGCGCACGGTCAGAAATCCCGACGCCGTACAAAACTATTTTGCTTGAAATCCATACCGAAAAAGGAGAAACGATACGCCATGATCTACCCCACCATCGACCAACTCTCAAACAACCAATACAACCGCTATCAGTTAGCGCTGGCCACCGCCAAGTGCGCCCGCATGATCACGGACGAATACGTGCGGCAGCGCACCGCCGCCGAGAACGCGCTGACCGCCACCAAAGAGGGCAACGGCATGCTGCTGAACATGATCGACCCCAAACTGGCCAATAACAAAGCGGTCAAAAACGCCATCGACGGCATCTGCAACGGCGAGTACGTCATCGTGGACGGGCCGGAGGAAGAAGAAGCGGAAGAAACCGCCGACTGACAAACGCGGGGGGTCGACAGCCCCCCTTTTTCGACTGCCGAAGAAAGGAGCGCGCCATGCAAAAGGAATACGCCAAAGTCCGTCTGCTGGACGCTCCGCTGCAGGCAGACAAAGAATACGACTACCGGATCCCGCCGGAGTGGCGCGAACAGATCGTGCCGGGCAGCATCGTGGCGGTGCCGTTCGGCATGCGCAACTACAAACGCCAGGGGCTCGTGACCGCGCTGGCCGAGACGTCGGATCACCCGCACGTCAAAAACGTCGCGGCGCCCGTCGATCCGCCGACCGTGCTCTCGGAAGAGATGCTGGGCCTTGTGGCGTATCTGCGTGAACATACCTTCTGCACCACCGGCGACGCGGTGCGGGCCATGATGCCTCCGCGGGCGCTGGGCGGCACCGAACTGTGCTACCGCGCCACCGATCTGACGCCCGCCGACGCGGGCCGCCTGCCGGAAGATCTGCTCGACGTGTACGCCTTTTTGCGGCAGGCGGGGCAGACCGGCCACGCCGCGCTGCGCGAACGCTTCGGTGCGGCGGTCGACGGCGTGCTCGACAAACTTTGCCGCCGCCGTCTGATCGAAAAAGAGCCGGTGCTCAAAACGGGGCGCGGCGTCAAAAAAGACACGCTGTTCCGCCTGACCGGCGAAAAACCGTCCGGCCGCATCGGCGAACGGCAAAAGGCCTTGCTCGATCTGCTCGCCGGGGGCGAACGCACCGCCGCGCAGCTGCGCGAGGCCGGCTTTACCAAAGCGCAGTTCGACGCGCTGCTCAAAAAGGGACTGATCGCGGGAGAGACCGTCGAGGTGCGCCCGGGCGCGCTCCGACCCGGCGCCGCGTTCGGCGCGGCCCTGCCCGCCGATTTTACGCTCAACGAAGAACAGCAGGCCGCCTTTGACGCCGTGCGCGGACTGACGGCGGACGGCAAAGGGCACGGCGTGCTTTTATACGGCGTGACCGGCAGCGGCAAAACGCCCGTGATGCTGCGCGTCATCGACGATACGCTCTCGCGCGGGCGCGGCGTCATCGTGCTGCTGCCCGAGATCGCATTGACGCCGCAGACGCTTTCCATTTTCTGTTCCCGCTACGGCGATCGCGTGGCCGTGATGCACTCCGGCCTGTCCGCCGCCGAACGGCTCGACGCCTACTACCGGGCGCTGCGCGGCGAAGCGGATATCGTGGTGGGCACGCGCTCGGCGGTGTTCGCCCCCGTCAAAAACCTCGGCCTGATCGTGATGGACGAGGAACAGGAGAACACCTATAAATCCGATCAGAATCCGAAATATCACGCCCGCGACGTGGCGCGCTACCGCACGGCCGCCAACAACGCGCTGCTGCTGCTTTGCTCGGCCACCCCGTCGCTGGAAAGTTATAAAAAAGCCAAAGAAGGGCGCTATACGCTGCTGACGCTCAAACATCGCCACGCCGGCGCGACGCTGCCGCGGGTGGTGGTGGCGGATATGCGTCTTGAACAGGGAGAGGGCGCGCTGTCGCCCCTCGGCGAGGAACTGAAAAAAACGCTGGTCTCCACGGTAGACGCCGGCGAGCAGGCGGTGCTGTTCCTCAACCGGCGCGGGTATCATCACGCCGTCGTCTGCCGCTCCTGCGGACAGGCGCTGACCTGCCCTTCCTGCTCCGTGTCGCTCACCTATCACACCAAAGATAAAGAGTATCAAAGCGGCTACCTGATGTGCCATTTCTGCGGCCGTCGCCTGCCGCTGCCCGAAAAGTGCCCCGCCTGCGGTTCGACGCACCTCGGGCGCATGGGCTACGGCACCCAGCGGGTCGAGCAGGAACTCTCGGCGCTGCTGCCGGGCAAGACCGTGCTGCGCATGGACACGGACACCACCGCGTCGCGCGCCGCCTACGACGAAATGCTCGGCGCCTTTCGCCGTCACGAGGCGGACGTGCTACTCGGTACGCAAATGGTCACCAAAGGGCACGATTTTCCCGACGTGACGCTGGTGGGCGTGCTGATGGCAGACGCCTCGCTGTATCTGGACGATTACCGCGCGGCGGAGCGCACGTTTTCGCTGCTGACCCAGGTCATCGGCCGTTCCGGCCGTGCCGAAAAGCCGGGCGTGGCCGTCATTCAAACGAACAATCCCGACCACGAGGTCATCGGTCTTGCCTGCCGGCAGGACTATGAAGCGTTCTATGAACGGGAGATCCGCCTGCGCCGCTCGCTGGTCTTTCCGCCGTTCTGCGACATCGTGCTGCTGACGCTGTCGCACCGCGAGGAAGCGCGCGTCATGCCCGCCGCGCTCAAACTGAAAGAGGTCATCGAAACGCTGTCGAAAACGGAGTTTTCCGGCGTCGGCATGATCCTGTACGGCCCGTTCCAGGAGCCCGTTTATCGGGCGGAGGGCCGTTACCGCGTGCGGCTGGTGGTCAAATGCGCCCTCAACAAGCAGACGCGGGCGCTCTTTGCCCGCGTGGCGGAACTCTATACCGCCGAAGACGCGCGGGGGCCGCTGCTGTCGCTCGACCCCAACCCCTCAAATCTGTAAAGCCCCGGATAAGGAGATACCGTTATGGCAAAACTGCAAATACGAAAGATCGGCGACGACGTGCTGCGCAAAGTCTGCCGCCCCGTCGACGTCATCACGCCCCGCATCCTCACCCTGCTCGACGATATGACCGAGACCATGCGCGCCGCAGACGGCTGCGGTCTGGCCGCGCCCCAGGTGGGCGTGCTGCGCCGCGTGGTCGTCATCGAGACGGAACCGGGAACGGTGTACGAACTCATCAATCCCAAGATCATCGCCACCGCCGGCGAACAGGAAGCCGCCGAGGGCTGTCTTTCCGTGCCCGGCCGCAGCGGCATCACGCGCCGCCCGAAATACGTGACGGTGCGGGCGCTGAACCGCAACGGCGAAACGGTGGAGATCAGCGGCTCCGATCTGCTGGCGCGCGCCATTTGCCACGAACTGGATCACCTTGACGGCAAACTGTATATCGACTGCGCCGTGCGTATGCTGGGGGAGGACGAGGACTGATGCGCGTGGTATTCATGGGCACGCCCGATTTTGCCCTGTTCTCGCTCAAAGCGCTCGTGGAAGCGGGCGAGGACGTGGCGGGCGTGGTCACCCAGCCGGATAAACCGAAGGGCAGGGGTTACGCGCTGCTGCCGCCGCCCGTCAAGGTGTACGCGGAGGAGCGGGGCATTCCCGTGTTTCAGCCCGCGACGCTCAAAAACGGCGCGTTCGACGAAACGCTGCAAAAACTGGCGCCCGACGTGATCGTGGTGGCCGCTTACGGCAAGATACTGCCCGCGTCCGTGCTGCACATGCCGCCTTACGGGTGCGTCAACGTGCACGGGTCGCTGCTGCCGCGCTATCGGGGCGCTGCGCCCATGCAGCGAGCCATTCTCGACGGGTGCGCCGAAACGGGCGTGACCACCATGCTGATGGACGAGGGGCTCGACACCGGCGATATGCTGCTGACGCGCGTCGTGCCCATCGGTGAAAACGATACTTTCGAGGATGTGCACGACCGCCTCGGCGCGGCGGGCGCGGCGCTGCTGCTCGAGACCCTGCGCGGGTTGGCAGACGGCTCCGTCAAACCGCACAAGCAGCCCGAAACGGGCGCAAGTTACGCCGCCAAGATCGAAAAGGCCGACTGCGAGCTGGATTTTGCGGCTCCGGCCCGCGCGGTGCACGACCGCATCCGCGCGCTGTCGCCCGTGCCGCTCGCCTTTACGCATACGCCGGACGGCAGACTGCTCAAAGTCTGGAAAAGCCGGGTCGGCACACGCAAAGCGGAGGGTAAAACGCCCGGTACCGTGGTGGCGCTGGACGGCGCCGTGACGGTGGCTTGCGGCGAGGGAACGGTGGATCTTCTCGGCCTTTTGCCGGAGGGCAAAGGGCGTATGAACGCCGTCGATTATATCAACGGCCGCCGCCTTTCTGTCGGCGACGTGCTGCGATAAAGGAGTATTTTCATGCTGTTTGGCTTGTTTTGGGGCGACTGGACGCTGCTGGTCTTGCTGCCCGGTTTTCTCGTGACGATGTGGGCGCAGCTGCGCGTCAAATCGACCGTTGACCGGTATGCCGCGGTGCCGCTGCGCCCGGGTATGACCGGCGCCGCCGTGGCGGATCGCATTCTGCAGAGCAACGGCGTTTTCGACGTGGCGATCGAGCGGATACCGGGCGAGTTGTCGGATCATTACGATCCCGCTTCCAAAACGCTGTGTCTGTCCGAGCGCGTGTACGCGAGCAACAGCGTTGCCGCGGTCGGCATTGCCGCGCACGAGGCGGGGCACGCGCTGCAGCACGCAAAGGGCTACGCGGCCCTGCGTCTGCGCATGATCATGGTGCCCGTCTGCAACTTCGGGGCGCGCCTTGCCATGCCGCTCTTTTTCATCGGCATGCTGATCTCTTACGCTTTGTCCTATCTCGATCTCGTCTCCGTCGTCGGCCTGTCGCTGATGCTGGCGGGCATCGCCGCTTTTTCTTTGTCGGTGCTGTTCCAGCTGATCACGCTGCCGGTCGAGTTCAACGCCAGCCGCCGCGCCATGCGGTGCCTTTCCGGTTCCGGCACCATGAGCGAGGAAGAATTGCGCGGCGCGCGCCGGGTGCTCGGCGCCGCGGCGTGGACCTACGTGGCCTCGCTGTTCATGGGGCTTTTGTTCCTGCTGCGTCTGCTGCTGATCCTGGCCGGGGCCTCCGGCCGTAGGCGCTGATGGCCGCCCCGAGCGCCCGGGCGCTGACCCTGGACCTGCTCCTGCGGGCCGAGGCGGCGGGGCAGTACGGAGAAAGGGCGCTCGGCGCTTTGCTCGAGCGCACCGCGCTTTCCCCGGCGGATCGGGCCTTTGTCACCGCGCTGTTCTACGGCGTGACCGAGCGGCGCGTCACGTTGGACGCCGTGATCGACGCTTACTCAAAACTCGCCCCGTCCGCCGTCGAAACGCGGGTGCGCGCCATTCTGCGCATGGGGCTGTACCAACTGCTGTATATGGATCGGGTGCCCGACCACGCCGCCATCGACGAGGCCGTCACGCTGACGCCGCGCCGCAGCAAGGGCTTTGTCAACGCGCTGCTGCGCGGTTTTTGCCGGAACGGCAAAGCGTTGCCGCTGCCCCCGGACGACGCGCCCGCGGCAAAGCGATACGCCGTGTTATACGGCGTGCCGGAAGCGCTTGCCGACCGCTTGATCGGCGTGTTCGGCGCGGAGCGCGCCGGGTGCATACTGGAGGCGTTCACGCATCATCCGCCCCACACGGTCAGAGTCAATACGCGGCGCCTCGGCCGCGACGCGTTTCTGGCCGCCGTGCCGGGTTCCGTTCCCACGCCGCACGCGCCCTGCGGGGTCGTTTTGCCGCCCGACGCGCCGCTGCTCGATCTTTTGCGGCAGGGGCTCTGCTTCGTACAGGACGAGGCCTCGCAGATCGCGGTGGCGGCGCTCGGCGCAAGGCCGGGCGAGCGCGTGCTGGATCTCTGCGCCGCGCCCGGCTCCAAATCGTTCGGGGCCGCGCTGGATATGGCCGACCGCGGCGAAGTGTGCGCTTTCGATCTGCACGAAAACAAACTATCGCTGATACGCGAGGGCGCCGAACGGCTGGGGCTGTCCTGCGTCAAGGCCGCCGCCGCGGACGCGCGCGCGGCCGATCCCGCCGTGCTCGGCGTTTTTGACCGGGTGCTGTGCGACGTGCCCTGTTCCGGGCTCGGCGTGCTGTGGAAAAAGCCGGATATCCGCTTCAAAGACCTCGCCGCCGCGGCGGGGCTCGTGCCCGTACAGGCCGCCATTCTCGCGGCGGGCGCGGCTTGCGTCAGGCCGGGCGGGCGGCTCGTCTACTCCACCTGCACGCTGCTGCCGGAGGAGAACGAGGAGCAGATCAAACGCTTTCTCGCCGCGCACCCCGACTTTGCGCCCGCGCCGTTCTCGGCGGGCGATCTCGCCGCCGACGGGTGGCTGACGCTGGCGCCCGACACGCACGGCACCGACGGCTTTTTCGTGGCCGCGCTCGTCAGGGGGGAATGAAGATGGAAAAGACGGAACTGCTTTCGCTGGACAAAACGGAACTGGCCGCGCTGCTCGCGTCGTGGGGAGAGCCCCGCTACCGGGCCGATCAGATCTTTTCGCAACTGCAAAAGGGCGTTTGCCCCGCCGATATGACCAACGTCGGCAAACCGCTGCGGCAGCGCCTGCTGGAAGAGACGACGTGGCATTTGCCCGCGGTGCGCAAAAAACTGGTGTCGGCGCTGGACGGCACGATCAAGTACTTATTTGAACTCTCGGACGGCCATTGCGTGGAGAGCGTGCTGATGCGCTACGCCCACGGCGTGACCATTTGCGTTTCCAGCCAGGTCGGGTGCGCCATGGGGTGCCGTTTCTGCGCTTCCACCATCGGCGGCAAGGTGCGCAATCTCACCGCCGGGGAACTGGTGGGGCAGGTCATCGCCGCCGCCAAAGACGCGGCGGTCACCATCGGCGGCATCGTGCTGATGGGCATCGGCGAGCCGCTCGACAACTTTGACGCGGTGGTGCGCTTCATGCGTCTTTGCAACGCGCCGGAAGGGCTCAACATCGGCTACCGGCACATTTCGCTCTCGACCTGTGGCCTGGTGGATCGCATCGATCGCCTGGCGGATCTCTGCCTGCCGATCACGCTCTCCATCTCGCTGCACGCGGCCGACGACGAGACGCGCTCGGCCATCATGCCCGTCAATCGCCGCTGGAACGTGGCGGCGCTGCTGGCGGCCTGCCGCCGCTATTTTGAAAAGACGGGGCGGCGCATCTCCTTTGAATATACGTTGATCGCGGGCAAAAACGACAGCCCCGCCGCGGCGCGTCAGCTGGCGCTCGTTCTCAATCGCAGTCTGCGCACCCGCACCGAGACCATGCCCATCCACGTCAA
>CAMZFG010000020.1 GCA_947306035.1 uncultured Clostridia bacterium
GTCGGCGCGGCGGCCGAAAAAGCGCTCGAAGTGCGGGTGCGAGGTCAGCACGTAGATCTGCCACGGGTCGAGTTTCGCAAAGGCGCGCCCCACGTCGGCATAAAGTTTTTCGACCTCGGCGGGGGTCAGCATACGCTCGCCGTAGGGCGGGTTGCACACCACCGTGCCGCGTCGGTCGGGCGCGGGTTTTTCGATATGCCGCGCGTCGGCCTCGAAAAAGCGGATAACGCGGGCAACGCCGGCCCTCCCGGCGTTCTCTTTGGCAAAGGCCAGCACCTTCGGGTCGATATCGGAGCCGAACAGTTCGGGCGCGGCGTCCCGTTTTTCCACGCTCTTGGCCTCTTCGCGGGCGGCGTTCCACAGGCGGCGGTCGATAAAGCCGAAGTCCTCGCCGGCAAACGGGCGGTCGGCGCCGGGCGCTTTGCCGAGCAGGATCATGGCCGCCTCGATGACGATGGTGCCGGAGCCGCAGAAGGGATCCCAGAACAGCACGTCCTCGCGGGGTCTGGCCGTCAGCGCCATGGCTGCGGCCAGCGTTTCACGGAGAGGGGCGGCGCCCGCCGCGGGCCGGTAGCCCCTTTTGTGCAGCGCCGTGCCGCTGGTGTCGATCATGATCGTGGCGACGTCTTTGAAAATGAAGAACTCGATCTGATATTTCGTTCTCTCTTCGGGCAGCCACCTCACGCCGTACGCCGCCGAAAGCCGCTCGGCGGCCGCTTTTTTGATAATGCTCTGGCAGTCGGGCACCGAGTAGAGTTTGCTTTTGATGCTGTGCCCCTTGACGGGAAAGGCGTCGTTTTTGCCGATATAGTCCTCAAGCGGCAGGGCGCGCACCCCGTCGAACAGGGCGGTAAAGGTATCGGCGGCAAAGGAGCCGAGCTTTACATAGACCCGCTCGGCGCAGCGCAGAAACACGTTGGCGCGCGCCATATCGGCTTTCGTACCCGCAAAGGTGACGCGCCCCTCCATGGTGTCAAGGCGGCGGCAGCCGAGGGCGTCGATCTCGGCGCCCAGTTGTTTTTCCAGCCCGAAAAGGCAAGTTGCCACAAACTCCATTACTGATTTCTGACCAGCCATTTCTTTAAGAATTCCCCGGTGTAGGACGTGGGGTGCTTTGCCACCTCTTCGGGCGTGCCGCAGGTCACAAGCGTGCCGCCGCCCTCTCCCCCCTCGGGGCCGAGGTCGATGATATAGTCGGCGGTCTTGATAACGTCGAGATTGTGCTCGATGACCAGCACCGTGTTGCCCGCCTCGACCAGTCTGTTGAGCATGTTCAGCAGCATGGCCACGTCGGCGCTGTGCAGGCCCGTGGTCGGCTCGTCGAGAATATAAATGGTCTTGCCCGTGCTGCGTTTGGAAAGTTCGGTCGCCAGGCGGATGCGCTGGGCTTCGCCGCCCGACAGCGTGGTCGAGGACTGGCCGATGCCGATATAGCCGAGCCCCACGTCGTAGAGCGTCTGCAATTTGCGCTGAATGGCGGGAATGCCGTCGAAAAAGGCAAGTCCCTCCTCCACCGTCATGTTCAGCACGTCGGAAATGTTCTTTCCTTTATAATGCACGTCGAGCGTGTCGCGGTTATAGCGTTTGCCGCGGCACACGTCGCAGGTGACGTACACGTCGGGCAAAAAGTGCATTTCGATCTTTTTGACGCCGTCGCCCTCGCAGGCCTCGCACCGGCCGCCCTTGACGTTGAAGGAGAAGCGGCCGCCGGTATAGCCGCGTGCTTTGGCCTCTTTGGTCCTGGCAAACAGATCGCGGATCTCGTTAAAGAGGCCCGTATAGGTGGCGGGGTTGGAGCGGGGCGTGCGCCCGATGGGGCTCTGGTCGATATCGATGACCTTGTCGAGATATTCCGCGCCCTCGATGCTGTCGTAAGGGCCGGGATAGGCCAGCGCCCTGTTCAGGCGCGAGGCGAGATAGGGATACAGCACCCCGTTGACCAGCGACGATTTGCCGGAGCCGGAAACGCCCGTGACGCACACGAAGCAGCCGAGCGGAATGGAGACGTTGAGATTTTTCAGGTTATGCTCGCGCGCACCGGAAATGCGCAGAAAATGCCCGTTGCCGGGGCGGCGCACGGCGGGGACCACGATCTTTTTGCGGCCCGCCAGGTAGTCGCCCGTGATCGAATCGGGACAGGCCATGATGTCGGCGGGCGTGCCCGTGGCCACGATCTTGCCGCCGTGAATGCCCGCGCCGGGGCCGACGTCGACGACAAAGTCGGCGGCTTCGATAGTCTCCTCGTCGTGTTCCACCACGATCACGCTGTTGCCGAGATCGCGCAGGCGCTGCAGGGTGCGGATCAGTTTGACGTTGTCGCGCTGATGCAGGCCGATGCTGGGCTCGTCGAGGATATACAGCACGCCCATAAGTGAAGAGCCGATCTGCGTGGCCAGCCGGATGCGCTGGGCTTCCCCGCCCGACAGCGTGCCCGCCTTGCGGGAGAGGGTGAGATAGTCGAGCCCCACGCTGATGAGGAAACCGAGGCGCGAGCGCACTTCTTTGAGAATGTCGCGAGCGATGGTCTGCTCCGTTTCGTTCAACGTAAGGCCGTTGACGAATGCCAGCGCGTCGCTGATGGAAAGGCAGCAGAGATCGTAGATATTGAGCCCGCCCACCGTGACGGCCAGCACCGTTTTCGACAGGCGTTTGCCGCCGCATTCGGGACAGGGCGCGTCCTCGATGAAATCTTCGTAATACTCGTTGCCGCCCATGTTCATACGGTTCTCGATCATTTTGACGATGCCCTCGAATTTGACGATCTGCTCGTGCCGCTCGTGGGCAAAATAACGCACCACGTGGTACTTTTCGTCGCCGGAGCCGTAGTAGAGCACGTTTTTCTGCTCTTCGGTAAAGTCCTTGACCGGCGTTTTCAGAGTAAAGCCGAACCGCTTGCCGACCTCGGCGAAGAGCGGGCCGTTCCAACTGACCTCTTCGAGCGTTTTGAAGCCGTTGACGGCAATGGCGCCCTCGGAGAGGGAGAGCGACGGGTCGGGGATCAGTTTATAGACCGCCAGGCGGCGCATGGAGCCGAGACCCGCGCAGCGGGGGCAGGCCCCCTGCGGGTTGTTGAACGAGAACATGCGGGGCTCGAGTTCGCCGAAAGAAATGCCGTGCTCCTCGCAGGCGTACCGCTGCGAAAAGGAAAGTTCGGCGGGCGCCTCTTCCCCGTCGCGCGCCACCGGCACGATCAGCAGCATGCCGTCGGAGAGGGTGAGCGCCGTTTCCACCGAGTCGCCGAGGCGCGCGCGGATGTCGCCCCGGTTGACCAGACGATCCACCACCACCTCGATGGTGTGCTTGACGTTCTTATCCAGTTTGATCTCTTCGGTCAGGTCGTACATACTGCCGTCCACGCGCACGCGGGCATATCCGCTCTTGCGCGCGTCGGCTATCACCTTTTCGTGCATGCCCTTCTGGGCGCGCACCACCGGCGCCAGCACCATGAAACGGGTGCCCTCGGGCAGGGCCAGGATGCGGTCGACGATCTGATCTTTGCTCTGCTGGCGGATCTCCTTGCCGCAAATCGGGCAATGCGGCACGCCGATGCGGGCGTACAAAAGGCGCAGATAATCGTAAATTTCCGTCACCGTGCCCACGGTAGAGCGCGGGTTTTTGGATGTCGTTTTCTGGTCGATGGAAATGGCGGGCGACAGCCCCTCGATCGAGTCGATATCCGGCTTGTCGAGCTGCCCCAAAAACATGCGGGCATAGGAAGAGAGCGACTCCACGAAGCGGCGGTGTCCCTCCGCGTAGATGGTGTCGAACGCCAGCGACGATTTGCCCGAACCGGAAAGGCCGGTGAACACCACCAGTTTATCCCGCGGGATCGTGACGTCGATATTTTTCAGGTTGTGGACGCGCACGCCCTTCAATTTCAGTTCATTCGGCATTTTTGTCCTTCTTTTCCCCGCGCAGCGCGCGTATTTTGTCCCGCAGGAACGCGGCCTGCTCAAATTCAAGGTGAGCGGCGGCCTCTTTCATTTCTTTGGTCAGCGTTTCGATCAGTTTGTCGCGCTCGGCGGCAGACAGTTTCCTGCCGTTCTTGCCGCCCCGCACCGCCTCGTCGGCCTTTTGCCCGATCTCGATGACGTCGCGCACGTCCTTGACCACGGTGCGCGGCACGATGCCGTGCGCCTTGTTGTAGGCGCTTTGAATGGCGCGGCGGCGATCGGTCTCGTCGATGGCGGTCTTCATGGCCGCGGTCACCTCGTCGGCGTACATGATGACTTTGCCCCCCGCGTTGCGGGCGGCGCGCCCCACCGTCTGGATCAGCGACGTTTCTGTGCGCAGAAAGCCCTCTTTGTCCGCGTCGAGAATGGCCACCAGAGACACCTCCGGCAGGTCGAGCCCTTCGCGCAGCAGGTTGATGCCCACCAGCACGTCGAATTTGCCGAGGCGCAGGTCGCGTATGATCTCCATGCGCTCAATGGTCTCGACGTTGAAGTGGATATAACGCACGCGCACGTCGTTTTCTTCCAGATAGGCGGTCAGATCTTCGGCCATCTGTTTGGTCAGCGTGGTGACCAGCACGCGCTCGTTTCTGGCGGCGCGGGCGCGGATCTCGCCCATCAGGTCGTCGACCTGCCCCGCGATGGGGCGCACCTCGATCTCGGGGTCGAGCAGGCCCGTGGGCCGGATGATCTGCTCCACCACCTGCCCCGAATGCGTGCGCTCGAAAGCGGCGGGCGTGGCGCTGACGAACACCGCCTGGTTGATGCGGTCTTCAAACTCGTCAAAGTACAGCGGCCGGTTGTCGTAGGCAGAGGGCAGCCGAAAACCGTAGTCCACCAGGTTCTTTTTGCGGGCGGTGTCGCCGCCGCTCATGCCCCGCACCTGCGGCAGCATGACGTGGCTCTCGTCCACGAACATCAGATAATCTTTCGGGAAATAATCGAGCAAGGTGTAGGGCGTCGACCCGGCGGGACGCCCCGCCAGGATGCGGGAGTAGTTCTCGATGCCGGAACAGTAGCCCACCTCGCGCAGCATTTCCAGGTCGTATTTGGTGCGCTCCTCGATGCGCTGCGCCTCGAGCAGTTTGCCCTGCTCCTTGAAAAACGCGACCCGATCGAGCATTTCCCGCCCGATCTCGGTCAGCGCCGCCTCGCGTTTGACGTCCGAAACGGCGTAGTGCGTGGCGGGAAATACGGCAAAATAGTACAGATCGCGCAAAACTTCGCCCGTCAGCGCGCGGAACTCGGTGACGCGTTCGATCTCGTCGCCGAAAAACTCGACGCGCACCGCGTTCTCCGAAAAGCCGGCGGGATAAACGTCTACCACGTCGCCCCGCACGCGGAATTTGTCGCGCGTAAAATTCAGGTCGTTGCGCTCGTACTGAATGGAAACGAGGCGCCGCAGCAGTTCGTCGCGGCTCATGCTCTGCCCCGGCCGCAGCGGAATGATCAGACTGCTGTATTCCGCGGGGTCGCCGAGCGAGTAGATGCAGGAGACGCTGGCCACGATGATGACGTCGCGCCGTTCGAGCAGCGAAGAGGTGGCGCTGTGCCGCAGGCGGTCGATATCGTCGTTGATCAGCGCGTCTTTTTCGATATACATATCCTTGCCGGGGATATACGCTTCCGGCTGGTAGTAGTCGTAGTAGGAGACGAAAAACTCAACCGCCGCGTCCGGAAAAAAGGTGCGCATCTCCGAGCAGATCTGCGCCGCCAGCGTTTTGTTCGGCTCCAATATCAAGGTGGGGCGGCCGACCCGCTCGATGACGTTGGCCATGGTAAAGGTCTTGCCGGAACCAGTCACGCCGAGAAGGGTCTGATAGCGCATGCCGGCGTTGAGCCCTTCGACCAGCGCCTGTATGGCCTCTGGCTGATCGCCCGTCGGTTTGAACGGGCTTTTGAGATGAAACACCTGATCCGACACGACGATCCCTCCTTTCGGCCCCGGTGAAACAGTATTATTGTATCATAAGGAAAAATAAATGTAAAGCGCCGCCGCGGGAATTTTCGGTTTTTGTGCGGTTTTGCCCCGTCGAAATGCCGCGCGGGCATTGACTTTTGCCGTTTGACGGCTTATAATGGCAGGTGAAAACAAAAGGCGGCCCCGGCGGGCCGCCGTCAACGGTTTTTATTCGGGTCTGCCGTTGTTTTTGACGTCTTTGTTCTTGGCGATCAGCAGATTGGTGGCGTGCAGTTGGTAACTGCCGAGGATATAGGCGACGCCGCACACCAGCACCGCCGGCGCGATGATGGCGAAATAGACCCAGGCAAAGTCGTGCAGCTGCAGGCCGCGGAACGGCACGGCCAGAATGCCCTGGTACATGCCCTCGACGATCAGGGCGACGACGGAGACCGCCGCGGAAAAGCCGTTCCACGCGTGCCCTTCCGGCACAAAAGCGCCCGGCAGGATCAGCAGCGCCAGCAGCAGGTTGAGGGCGTTGGCGACCAGCGCGATCGCGAACCCGCGCCAAAGCCCGCGCGGCGTGCCGTGCGCCGCGGCCTTGATGCCGTCTTTGGCGCCGACTTCCCACATGTGGACGTACAAAAGAAACAGGTAAAAGACCGTCACGAAAACGCCGGCGCCCACCTGCAGACCGCGGTTGCCCTTATAACCGAACGCCAGCGCCATGGCCATGCCCATCAGGGCAAGAGCCAGCTGCGTGAGAAACAGCTTGAAAGCGCTGTAGGAATACTGCTTGAAAAAGGTCACGGCGACACCCCCGTTAGCATTTTGCTTATTTCTGCACTTATTATAGCGGATGCGCGCCGTTTTTGCAATCGCAAACGCAATTTTTTTACATTTATCCCGTCCGCGGAGAAAGGAGAACGCCGTGAAAAAGCCCTATGCCGTCGCACTTTCGGAAATGCCCCTGCCCGTGCAGGAGTTTGCCGCCTACAAAACGGGCATTCAGAACTGCTCGCAAAAAACGGTCTCCGAGTACCTGCTCGATCTGCGCACGTTCTTTCGGTATATCGTGGCGACCCGCGACGGCGTTGACCCCGAATCGGACGAGTTTCTCAACATCGACATCAGCGGGCTCGACCTTGACTTTATCGGTTCGGTGCGCACCACAGAGATCTACGCTTTTCTGCAGTACACCGGCTCGGTTCGCAAAAATTTGTGGGCGGCCAAAGCCCGCAAACTGGTATCGGTCCGCATGCTCTATCGGTATCTCGTCACCAAAACGAAGCAGTTAAAGGTCAATCCGGCGGCGGATATCGAGTCGCCCAAACGACAGCAGACCCTGCCGAAATTCCTCTCGCTGCAGGAGTCGCTCCTGCTGCTTGAAACGATCAAAAACGACCGTTCTTCCCGCACCGTCCTGCGGGATTATGCCATTGTGACCCTGTTTCTCAACTGCGGCATGCGCGTCTCGGAGCTGTGCGGCATCGACCTCTCCGACCTCAACCGCGAAATGCGCTCGCTGCGGGTGACGGGCAAAGGCGCGAAGGAGCGCATCATCTACCTCAACGACGCCTGCCGCGCGGCCCTGGCCGACTACCTGCCGGAGCGCATGGCCGAAAAGAACGGCCGCAGCGACAAGGAAAAAGCGCTGTTTTTGAGCGAGCGCGAGCAGCGCATCAGCGTCAAAACGGTACAATGGATGGTCTACAAATATCTGGATCGCGCGGGGCTCGGCGACCGGCATCTCTCGGTCCACAAACTGCGTCACACCGCCGCCACGCTGATGTATCAGTCGGGGCAGGTCGACGTGCGCGTGCTCAAGGATATCCTCGGGCACGAGCAACTCAATACCACGCAGATCTACACCCACGTCAGCAGCGCCGACATGGAGAACGCCATGACCAAAAATCCCCTTTCCGCCGTCACGCGCAAAGAGAAAAAAGGAGAAAACACATGATCAAAGCCGTTCTGTTCGATCTGGACTGCACGCTGTACGACCGCGACGACGTTTACGTCAACCTGCTTGCGACGTTCAAGCGTTTCTACGCCGACCGGCTGACCCGCGGCATGGACGACGAAACGCTTTTGCGTTTGCTGTGCCGGGCAGACCGCGTCGGCAGTTATCTCAACCGGGGCTGGCCCGGCATACTGGAAAAGCAGATCGAGGCGGGCATCTGGCAGGACCCGCCCACCGGCGACGAACTGCTCGATTTCATCCACGCGCATTTTGCCGACGCGGTGCGCCCCTGGCCCGACGCCGCGCCTTTGATGGACACCTTGAAACGGCAGGGGTACAAACTGGGGCTCGTCACCAACGGCCCCGAGGATTTTCAAACGCTGAAAGCGAAAAAGACCGGGCTTTACGACTGTTTTGACTGCGTGCTGACCAGCGGCGCGGAAGGCCGCGCCAAACCGCACCCGCAGATCTTTGCACACGCGCTTGCCCTGCTCGGCTGCAACGCCGAAGAAGCGGTGTTCGTGGGCGACAGCCCCGTGGCCGACGTGTGCGGCGCGCGCGGCGTCGGCATGCACGCGATATGGATGCGCTATTACGACCTGTGGCCCGCCCCGTACGCGAAGCCGGCGTACAGCGTGGCGCGGCTCTCGGAAGTGCCGGCTATCCTGAAAAAGATCGACCGCAAAGGGCGATAAGGTAACGAAAAACGCTATCGGAGACGAATATGAAGCACACGTACTATCTGGGACTTGATCAGGGCACCACGGGCGTCACCGCGCTGCTCACGGACGAAACGCTGACCCCCGTCGCGCGGGGCTATTGCCCCGTCGGCCGACAATACCCCGCCCCGGCGTGGGTGGAGCACGACGCCGAGGACGTGCTGGCCGCCGTCCGGACGGCCGCCGCCGCGGCCCTCAAAGAAGCGGGCATAGCCCCCGGTGACGTTGCCGCCGTGGGTCTTGACCACGAGGGAGAAAGCGCCCTTTTGTTCGACGGCAACACGGGCAGACCGCTCTCCCCCGTCGTGGTATGGCAGGATCGGCGCACGGCCGCCGCCGCGGAAGCCCTCAATACCGAAAAAGGGGCTGAAATCCATACCGTTACGGGCCTTTTTCCGGACGCTTACTTCAGCGCCACCAAATGGCAATGGCTGATCGAACACACCGAAAACGCGCGGGAGCTTGCCCGCGCGGGCAGATTGTTTGCCGCGAATTTAGACAGTTTTCTCCTGTATCGCCTGACGGGCGGACGTGCCTTTGCCACCGACGCTTCCACCGCCTCGCGCACGCTGCTCTGCGATATCCGCACGGGCCTGTGGGACGAGGGCATGATCGGCTTGTTCGGGCTTGCCGGCGCGCGCCTGCCGGAGATACGCGACAGCGCCGCGCTTTTCGAGCGCACCGATCCTGCTGCTTTTTTGGGTATTTCCGCACCCGTTACGGGGCTTATGGTCGATCAGCAGGCCGCCCTGTTCGGGCAGAAGTGCCTGACCCCCGGCACGGTCAAAACGACTTACGGCACCGGGTGTTTCATGCTGATGAACACGGGCGACGCGCCCGTGATCTCAAACAGCGGTCTTTTGACGACCACCGCCTGGCAGATCGGCGGCAAACGCACGTT
>CAMZFG010000021.1 GCA_947306035.1 uncultured Clostridia bacterium
ACGGCGTACAGCATGCGTTTGGAAAAACCGAGCGTCAGTTTGAACCCCGGGTTTTTCTCCAGCCCCGCGATGTTCAGCGAGATGACGGGCACCTGACCGAGCCCCGCTTTTTGCAGGGCTTTGCGCATCAGGGGAATGTAGTTGGAGGCGCGGCAGCCGCCCCCCGTCTGGGTAAAGAGAATGGCCGTTTTGTCGGGGTCGTACCGGCCGCTTTGCAGCGCGGAGATCAGCTGCCCGATGACCAGCAGGGCGGGGTAGCAGGTGTCGTTATGCACGTATTTCAGGCCGCAGTCCCGCACCTCGCGGCCCGTGTTGGTCAGCAGTTCGGCGTGATAGCCGTAAGAATTCATGACCCGCGCCAGCAGCTCGAAGTGCATGGGCAGCATGGTGGGCAGCAGAATGGTGTGCGTGCGCCGCATCTCTTTGGTAAAAACAACGCGACTCTCGTCCATGTCAGCCCTCCTTTTCCTGCTGTTCCAGCGCGCCGAGCAGACTGCGCAGGCGAATATTGACCGCGCCGAGATTGGTGATCTCGTCGATCTTGATCTGGGTGTAGAGTTTGCCGCCGTCCTCGAGAATGCGGCGCACCTCGTCGGTGGTGATGGCGTCGATGCCGCAGCCGAACGACACCAGCTGCACCAGTTCGGCGCGCGGATGCTCCACGACGAAGCGGGCGGCGTTATACAGGCGGGCGTGGTACGTCCATTGATTGAGCACCCGCACCGGCTGATTGCCCGAGGCAAGCCCCGCCACCGCGTCCTCGCTGACCACGACGAAGCCGAGCGTGGTCGCCAGTTTGTCGATGCCGTGCCCGACTTCCGGGTCGATGTGATAGGGGCGGCCGCACAGCACCATCAGCCGTCTGCCCTCGCGATCGGCGCGCGCCACGGCCTCGCGGCCGGCGGCCCTGACGGCTTCCATGTGCCCGTGATAGGCGTCAAAGCCCGCGCGCACGGCTTTTGCCACCTCGCCGTGCGAAATGCCGCCGAACGTGCCGGAAAGGAACGCCGTCAGCTCGCGGGTCAGCTGTTTCTCGTCGTTGATATTGAGATACGGGTAGAGAAAACGCACGCGCGAAAGATCGTCGACGTTGTGCGCCAAAAGCTCGGAGTAGTAGGCCACCACGGGGCAGTTGTAGTGATTGTCGCCCGTTTTCTCGTCCACGTTGCGGGTAAGACACGGGTAGAACACGGCGTCCACGCCCGACTCGATCAGATCCTCGATGTGGCCGTGCATCAGTTTGGCGGGGTAGCAAACGGTGTCGGAAGGAATGCTGTACTGCCCCTTGGCGTACAGCGCCCGGCTGGAAAAGCCGGAAAAGCGCACGCCGAAGCCGAGGCGCTTGAAAAACGCGTACCAGAACGGCCCCAACTCGTACATACCGAGCGCCAGAGGCAGGCCGACGGTCACGCCCCGCGGCCCCTCGACGGGGGTCATGGCGGCAAAGCGTTCGCGCTTGAAAGCGTGCAGGTTCGGCAGGGGATTGTCGGCGGGCTTTTGCCCCGCGCCCCGCTCGCACTTGTTGCCGGAAATGTATTTTTCGCCGTCGGCAAAGACGTTGACGGTGATGTTGCAGTTGTTGGTGCAGCCGTGGCAGACCGCGGCGTGCGAAGCGTGTGAAAAGTTTTGCAGCGCGGCCGCCGACAAAAGCGTCGAGGGCGCGTCGCCGGCCATGCTCTTGGCGTAAAGCGCCGCGCCGTAAGCGCCCATCAGGCCCGCGATGTCGGGGCGGGTGACGGGGCGGCCGAGTTCACGCTCGAAGCTCCGCAGCACGGCGTCGCTGAGAAACGTGCCGCCCTGCACCACGATATGCCGCCCGAGTTCGGCGGCCGAGCCGGCGCGAATGACCTTGAACACGGCGTTCTTGACGACGGATGCCGAAAGCCCCGCCGAAATATCGCCCACGGTCGCGCCGTCCTTCTGCGCCTGCTTGACCGAGGAGTTCATGAACACGGTGCAGCGCGAGCCGAGATCGACGGGCGAGGCGGCAAACAGCCCCAGCGCCGCAAACGTCTCGGCCTCGTAGCCGAGCGAGCGGGCGAACGTTTCGATAAACGAGCCGCACCCCGAGGAGCAGGCCTCGTTGAGCATAATGCTGTCGATGGCGCCGTTCTTGATGCGGAAGCACTTGATGTCCTGCCCGCCGATGTCGAGAATGAAGTCGACCTGCGGGTCGAAATGACGGGCGGCCGTAAAGTGCGCCAGCGTTTCGACCAGACCGAGATCGACGTGAAAGGCGTGGCGGATCAGTTCCTCGCCGTAGCCCGTCACGGCGGCGCGGCCGATACGCACGCGGTCGCCGCACAGATCGTAGACCTTTTGCAGTTGTTCTTTGATGATGGCAACGGGGTTGCCGCGGTTGGAGCTGTAATAGGTATAAAGCAGTTTGTCGTCGTCGCTCATCAGCACCAGTTTGGTGGTGGTGGAGCCGCAGTCGATGCCGAGCCAGGCCGTGCCGGCGTAGGTCTCTATGTCGCGCCGCGGCACGGTGGCGGCGGCGTGGCGGGCACGAAAGGCGGCGTATTCCGCCTCGTCGCGAAAGAGCGGCTCGGTGCGGGCGGTGTCGGCGGTGGCGGCCGTGGCCGTCCTCACGCGCGCGATCAGTTCGGGCAGGGTAAAGGCGATCGACTGTCCCGCGGCGTAAAAGGCGGCGCCGAGGGCCACCGAAACGCGGGCATAGTCGGGAAAAACGGCCTTTGACGGGTCGAGTTTCAGTACTTCGAGGAACTGACGGCGCAGTCCCATGTTGAAGGCCAGCGGGCCGCCGAGAAACAGCACTTTGCCCGCAATGCGCCGCCCCTGCGCCAGGCCCGCCACGGTCTGGTTGACCACGGCGCGAAAAATGCTGGCGGCAATGTCGGCTTTGGCCGCGCCCTGATTCAAAAGCGGCTGCACGTCCGTTTTGGCGAACACGCCGCAGCGCGAGGCGATGGGATACAGGCGCGTGGCCGAGAGAGAAAGCTCGTCCAGCTCTTCGGTCGTCACGTCGAGCAGGGTCGCCATCTGGTCGATGAAGGCGCCCGTACCGCCGGCGCAGGTGCCGTTCATGCGCTCGTCGGTGCCGCCGTCGAAAAAGATGACCTTGGCGTCCTCGCCGCCGAGTTCCACCACCACGTTGGTGTCGGGTTCCAGTTCGCGTATCAGCTCGCCCGTGGCAAACACTTCCTGCACAAAAGGCAGGCCTGCCGCACGGGAAAGTCCGAGACCCGCCGAGCCGGAGACCGCCACGCGGATGGGTTCATCCGGGGCGACGAGCTCCGACAGGCGCGAGAGGATCTCTTCCGTTTTGGCGCGCACCTGCGAATAGTGGCGTTCGTAGCATTGATACAGCGTTTCGTCACCGCGCCGCAGTACGACCTTGGCGGTGGTGGAACCGATATCGATGCCGAGCAGTGTTTGCGTTTTGTTCATGGGGTTCTCCTGTTTCAAACAATATCCGGCGGGCGGGGCCCGCCGGATCGTGCCCGCTGCCGCGGGCGGGGGTCATTCGTCTTTGTCGCTCTCTTCGGTCTTGCCGTCGCCGCGTCGTTCGTCCGCGTCGCCCTCGCCGGCGTTCTCGTCCGCGCTTTCCTCGGGGGCGGGCAGGTCGTCGGTGCTTTGCCCGTCGTCCTCGCCCTCGGCGGCTTTTCTTGCGGCCTCGGCTTTTTCACGGGCGCGCGCCTCGTTCTCGTCGCGGCTCTTTCTCTTCTTTTCCTCGGCCATGGCTTCCAGTTCTTCCACGGTCGGGTCGCCCTCCATGGCGGCTTTGAACTGGTCGCCGTCCATGATCTCGTTCTTGAGCAGGAACGCGGCCACGAAATCGAGTTTGCCGCGGTGTTCGGTCAGCAGTTTTTCGGCGGTGGCGTAGCCCTCGTCCAAGAGGGCCTTGATCTCGGCGTCGATCTTGGCGGCCACCTCTTCGGAGTAGTCTTTGGTGCTGGAAAAGTCGCGGCCGAGAAAGATCTCGCTCTCGCCGCTGCCGTACAGCACGGGCCCCAGCACGTCGGACATGCCGAGCTGCGTCACCATCTGACGCGCCATGCCGGTGGCGCGCTTGATATCGTTGGAAGCGCCGCCCGAAATATCGCCGAACACCAGCTTTTCGGCCACGCGGCCGGCCAGCATCATGGCGATCTCCTCTTTCATCTCCTGACGGAAGACGCTGTATTTGTCCTCGGTGGGCAGGTTCAGCGTGTAGCCGAGCGCGCGGCCGGAGGGCACGATGGAGATCTGATTGACGGGATCGACCGTGGGCAAAAGGTACCCGACCACGGCGTGGCCCGCCTCGTGATAGGCGGTGTTCTTTCTTTCGCGCTCGCTCATGACGCGGGCTTTTTTGGTGCCGGCGATCACGCGGATAAACGCGTCGTCAATGTCGTCCATGCCGATCAGGGTCTTGCCCCGTCTCGCGGCCAGCAGGGCGGCCTCGTTCATCAGGTTGGCCAGATCCGCGCCGGTAAAGCCCACCGTCTTTTTGGCCACCGTGTCGAGATCGACGGCGGCTTCGAGCGGTTTGTTGCGGCTGTGCACTTTGAGAATGGCCACGCGGCCCTTGATGTCGGGCAGGCCCACGGTGATCTGACGGTCAAAGCGGCCGGGGCGCAGGAGAGCCGGGTCGAGAATGTCGGGGCGGTTGGTGGCGGCCATGACGATGATGCCGTCGTGCGAACCGAAGCCGTCCATTTCGACCAGCAGTTGGTTTAAGGTCTGTTCGCGTTCGTCGTGCCCGCCGCCGAGGCCCGCGCCGCGGTGACGACCGACGGCGTCGATCTCGTCGATAAAGACGATGCTGGCGCCGGATTTGCGGGCGGTCTCAAACAGATCGCGCACGCGCGAAGCGCCCACGCCCACGTACATTTCGACGAAGTCGGAGCCCGAAATGGAGTAGAAAGGCACGCCCGCCTCGCCCGCCACGGCTTTGGCGAGCAGCGTTTTGCCCGTGCCGGGAGGGCCCATCAGCAGCACGCCGTGGGGGATCTTGGCGCCGAGGCCCGTGAATTTTCTCGGGTCTTTGAGAAAATCGACGATCTCCTCGAGTTCCTGCTTTTCCTCGTCGGCTCCCGCCACGTCGGCAAAGGTGACTTTATCCTTGCCGTCGGTCACGGTCTTGGTGCGCGCTTTGCCGAAACTGTTCAGGCGCGAGCCGTGCCCGTCGGGCGAGCGCAGCACGAAGAACACCACGGCCGCGACGATGAGCAGCAGAAGGATCAGGTACGGGATCAGCGACACCCACCACGGGTAGGTGGTCTCCGGTTCGATCTCGTAAGAGATCAGGTTGGCGTTCGGCGCGATGCCGGCGTCGGCGTCGCCCGTGACGTAGGGGCCGCAGTAGTCCTCGAACAGCTGCAGGGAGCGCAGCTTGTAGGAGACCTCTTCCGTCTTCCATTTCCCGTTTTCATCGGCCTGCAGGGCACCGTCGCCGTTGACCTTGATCACGGTCAGGTTGACGTTGTACTTTTCGTCGATGACAAAGGAGACGACGCGGTCGTCTTTGAAGTAGCCCACCATGTCGCTCAACTTCAGTTTTTCCTGCTTGGTGTTGCGGAAAATGGCCAGCACCAGCAGCAAAACGACGCCGAAAAGCAGCAGGTAAAAAAGAATGGTCTTTACGTAATTTTTCATGTGTGCCTCCGGGAAAGATCAATGGGAATAGATCTCGCGTTTGAGAACGCCCACAAAGGGCAGGTCGCGGTAGTATTCGTTGTAATCCAGACCGTAGCCGACCACGAAGCGGTCGGGGATCTGCTTGCCCACGTAGTCGGGGTCGAACTTGACCTCGCGGCGGGCGGGCTTGTCG
Source organism: uncultured Clostridia bacterium (assembly GCA_947306035.1). Lineage (GTDB taxonomy): Bacteria > Bacillota > Clostridia > Oscillospirales > CAG-272 > Firm-07. The sequence goes on from CAMZFG010000021.1 coordinate 5,777, forward strand.
AGCAGGGTGCAGGTGCGCACGCTGAAAGCGCCCCGGTCACGGAGCAGGGCCGAGAGCATGGAGAGCGTGCGGCCGCTGTCGATGATGTCCTCGACGATCAGAATGTCGAGCGAGGGCAGGTCGTTGCGCTTGATGTCCAGGTGCAGATTGATGCAGCCCGACGAGACGGTCGAGGCGCCGTAGGAAGAAACTTTCATAAATTCCATTTCCACGGGGCGCTTGATCTTGCGGATCAGGTCGGTGTAGAACATGACCGCGCCCTTGAGAATGCCGACGAGGACCAGCGGGCGGCCGGTGTTGCAGTAGTCGCGGTCGATCTCGGCCGCCAGGCGCGTGGTGATGGCGTCCAGTTCCTCCTCGCTTACCAGTACGCATTCGATGTCTTTGTTCATTTCCATGTCGGTTTGCCTTTCTGAACCATGTCATTAAAATATGTCAAACGGGATCGTTTCATGCGTCGAAACAAAAGGTGATATGTGCCACCGCGTCACGCGTCCGCGCCGTCGGGCGCGTCGAAAAAGAAGGTGACGTGCGCCGTGGCGTTTTCGGAAAGTCCGTCGCGCACGGCGGCAAAGGGGACCGCGGCCACGCCCGCGTCGTCGCACAGCAGGGGCATGGCGGCGCGCACGGCGGGCGAAAGGGCGGCAAGCCCCGGCAAACGCCGCACCGCTTTGTGGCAGCGCCCCGCGAGAATGACGTCGCCCGCGCGGCGGGGGCGCAGAACGGGCGTGCCGACGAGTTTGGCGGTATCAACGGGCACGCACGCGGCGTAGGTAAAGGCGCGCGGCGGCTCCGGCCGCTCTTGCGGCGGGCCGAGAAAGACCCAGCCGCCCGGCACTTCACAGCCGCCCGGCACGAGCGGCACGGTATAGTCGGGGGCGGTCGCCGTCCGTTTTTTCGTGATGCAGAGGCGCCCGTTTTCCGCCGTCAGCCAAAGGCGCGGGGGCAGGGAGAGGCGGGCGTGCGGTTTATCCGACGCGATCAGGCCGCGGACGGCCTCGAACTGCACGGCCGTGGGCGGCTGCGGCAAAAGCAGGCGCAGCACGCGCAAAAGCACGGGAGCGGGCAGATCGGCGAGCGCGGACAGGCGCGGCGAGGCGCCCTCGGCCGCGAGAAACGCGGCGGCCAGACGCTCGAAATATGCCTCGTCTTCAAAAAGGCGTTCGGCGCACAGCGCAAACTGTCGGGCCGCGTCGGGTTCGACGGCATACAGAGCCGGCAGAACGGTGTGGCGCAGGCGGTTGCGGCGGCAGTCGTCCGCCCCGTTGGTGCTGTCCGTCACGTAGGGCAGGCCGCGCCGCCCCACGTAGTCGAGGATAGCGGTTTTCGGTACCGTCAGCAGCGGCCGCGCCACGAAAAGCCCTTCGCCCAGCGGGCGGCAGGCCGGTATGCCGGCAAGGCCTCTCGCGCCGGCGCCCCGCGTCAGGTGCAGGAGCATGGTCTCCGCCTGGTCGTCGGCGTGGTGCGCGGTGACCAGCAGCGGCACGCCGTTTTGTTTCATCCAGTCGGAAAGCGCCGCGTAGCGCAGACGGCGCGCGGCCGTCTCCACGCTCTCCCCCCGTTGCCGTTCTCCCGGCACGTCGACGGTCAGCAGACAAAAGGGAATGCCGCGTTCCCGGCAAAAGTCACGGCAGAACGCCGCGTCGCGGTCGGCTTCCGCCCCGCGCAGACCGTGGTGGACGTGCAGGGCGGTCACGCGCCGATCCCGCAGCATATCGAGCAGAGCCGTCGAATCGGCGCCGCCCGAAAAGCCCACGGCAAGGGGAGCGTCAGCCGGCAGGCCCGCGAGCGCGGCGGGGTCGCGCCAGCCGCGCGGCAGATCGGGATTTTTCATATATTGTGCTGCTCGTCGAGGGTGCGGAACTTGGTGTATTGCGGCAGCCAGCCCATTTCCACGCGGCCGAGCGAACCGTGGCGGTTCTTCTGGATCAGCACTTCGGCAATGTTGCCTTTGACGTGCGCGGGGTCGGCGTCGTTCTTGTAGTATTCGTCGCGGTACAGCAGCAGGACCACGTCGGCGTCCTGCTCGATCGAGCCGGACTCACGCAGGTCGGCAAGCTGCGGCCGCTTGTCGGTGCGGCCCTCGGGGCCGCGGTTGAGCTGCGAGCAGCAGATGACGGGCACGCGCAGGTCTTTGGCCAGCAGTTTCAAGTTGCGCGAGATCTCGCTGACCTCGGTGGCGCGGTTGTCGGCGCGGTGTTCGCCGTGCATCAGCTGCAGGTAGTCCACCACCACAAGGCCGGGGTTGGGGATCCGGCGCAGTTTGGCCTTCATCGAGGTCACGGTGGCGGCCGAGGTGTCGTCGATCAGGATATGGGTATTGGCCAGGCGGCCGCAGGCGTGGATCAGTTTGTTCCAGTCCTCGGGGGTCAGAATGCCCGAGCGCAGCGCGTAACTGTCGACCAGCGCCTCGGAAGAAAGCATGCGAATGACCAGTTCCTTGGCGGACATTTCCAGCGAGAACACGCACACCGTCTTGGGCGGCCCCCCGTCCTTGGGGGTCTGCTGCGCCACCTGCGTGGCAATGTTCATGGCAAACGAGGTCTTGCCCATGCCGGGGCGGGCGCCGATCAGGATCAGGTCGGATTCTCCCATACCGGCCAGGTAATTGTCGAGCGTGGAAAAGCCGGTGTTGACGCCGGCAAAGGCGTCCTTGTCGTCGGCCAGCGTTTTCAGGTCGCCGAGCACCTCGGTCAGTACCTCTTTGATATCGCGGAACGAACGGTTGTCGCGCCCCGCGGCGATGTCGTTGAAAGTGCCCTGCGCGTGGTCGAGCAGTTCGCTGACGTCGCCCTCGTCGGAATAGCCCATTTCGGCGATCTCGGCGCAGGCGGCGATCACGCGGCGGCGCAGACTTTGCTCTTTGACGATGCGGGCGTAGTCGGCCACGTTGGCGGCCACCGGCGTGGCGGCCAGCAAAGCGCGGATGTACTCCTCGCCGCCCGCTTTGTCGTAAACGCCGCGGCGCACCAGCATATCGATCAGCGTCACTTCGTCGATCTCGTGGCTGGCGTCGAACAGTTCGCGCATGGCGGTATAGATCTCACGGTGCTCCGCGAGATAAAAGTCCTCGGGCGTGATGTTGACCAAAAGATCCGCGAGCGTCGCGGGGTCGATCAGCACCGAGCCGAGCAGGGCGCGCTCCGAGGTCAGGGATGCGGGCATTCTGCGGCCGCTCTCCTCTTCGGTCTTTCTCATTTCGTCGTTCATGTCGTCCTCTTATTTTTCCGTGACGATGACGTTGATCTTGCCCGTCACGTCGGTGTAGAGCCGCACGTCCAGTTCGTAAGCGCCGTAGGCCTTGATCGATTCGTTCATGGCGATCTTGCGCTTGTCTACCGTGATGCCGTGCTCCTTTTGCAGTTTTTCGGCAATGTCCTTGGCGGTCACGCTGCCGTACAGGTGCCCGTCCGCGCCCGCGCCGACGGCAAAGGTCAGCTGCACGGCGGTCAGTTTTTCGGCGATCTTCTGCGCCTCGGCGCGCTCCGTCTCGATCTTGTGCAGGCGCGAGGCCTCTTTGTTTTTCATTTCGTTGATGGTCTGATT
>CAMZFG010000022.1 GCA_947306035.1 uncultured Clostridia bacterium
AATTTGACACCTTTGCTGAATATCGCGCCGACGTCAAGGCCAAAATCGAAAAGAGACATACCGACACGGCCGACAGCGCCGTCTCCGAGGCGTTGGTCGATCAGCTGATCGAAAAGATGAACGCCGAGATCCCCGCCCCCATGTTCGACGCCGAGACCGAGAACTTCCTGCGCGACTACGACAACCGTCTGCGCATGTCCGGCCTTGACCTCAACACCTATATCAAATATACCGGCATGACGCTGGACGGTCTGCGCGACCAGTTCCGCCCGCAGGCCGAGCGGCAGGTCAAAGCCCGCCTCGCGCTGGAAAAGATCGCCGAACTTGAAAAACTGGAAGCCACCGAAGAGGATATCAACGGCGAATACGAGCGCATTGCCGCCGCATACAATATGCCGGTCGACAAAGTCAAAGAGACCCTGCCCACCGACGCTATCGCGGACGATATGAAAGTCAAAAAGGCCATGGATCTGGTCAAAGAAAAGGCCGTGATCACCGACGTGGCTCCCAAAGAGGAAAAAGCCGACGAAGGCAAGGCCGAGTGATACGACCCCGCAAGACAGCAACCGTGACAGCCGCGACACGTGCCGCGGCTGTTCTTGACAACACCAAAAGGAGGTAACAAACCATGATGAACGCCAGCGATTTTATCCGCAGCAACGCCCTTGTGCCCATGGTCATCGAACAGACCGGCCACGGCGAACGCTCCTACGACATCTTCTCCCGCCTGCTCAACGACCGCATCGTCTTTCTTTCCGACGAGGTCAACGACGTGACCGCCTCGCTCGTGGTGGCGCAAATGCTGTTCCTCGAGTCCCAGGACCCCGATAAGGACATCAGCTTTTATATCAACAGCCCCGGCGGCTCCGTCACCGCGGGCATGGCCATTTACGACACCATGAACTACGTCAAATGCGACGTGTCGACCATCTGCATCGGCATGGCCGCCTCGATGGGCGCGTTCCTGCTCTCTTCCGGCGCCAAAGGCAAGCGCATTGCCCTGCCGCACAGCGAGATCATGATCCACCAGCCCCTCGGCGGCGCCAAAGGCCAGGCGGCCGACATCAAGATCCAGGCCGACCTCATTCTGCGCACGCGCGACACGCTCAACAAAATTCTGGCCGCCAACACCGGCAAGAGCGTGGAAGAGATCGCCCGCGACACCGACCGCGACAACTTTATGACGGCCGAACAGGCGCTCTCTTACGGCCTGATCGACAAGGTGCTGGAAAAACGCGCCTGAACCCTTCCCCTGAACTATTGAATGTGAGGAAATCATGGCAACCACAAACAAGAACGGAAACACCCGTTACTGTTCCTTCTGCGGCAGAAACGAAACGCAGGCAAACTTTCTGATCCCGTCGCCGACGGGGCTGTATATCTGCGATTTTTGCGTGGAGGCCTGCGCCGATCTCATTCACGAGACGTTGGAATCCGACCGCAAATTCGGTTCTTTCACGCTGGACACGCTGCCCCGCCCCACGCAGATCAAGGCCGCGCTCGACGAGTACGTCATCGGGCAGGACGAGGCCAAGATCGCGCTTTCGGTGGCGGTCTACAACCACTATAAGCGCGTGCTGTTCTCCGCAGCCAACGCGGGCGAAAAGCAGGGGCGCGGCAAAAAGAAAACGCAGGACCCCGACGCGGTGGAACTGCAGAAAAGCAACGTGCTGCTGCTGGGCCCGACCGGCGTGGGCAAAACGTATCTGGCGCAAACGCTGGCCAAAACGCTGCAAGTCCCCTTTGCCATTGCAGACGCCACCACGCTGACCGAGGCCGGCTACGTGGGCGAGGACGTGGAGAATATCCTGCTCCGGCTCATCCAGGCCGCCGATTTCGACATCGCGCTGGCCGAGCGCGGCATCATCTATATCGACGAGATCGATAAGATCGCCCGCAAGAGCGAAAACCGCTCCATCACCCGCGACGTGTCGGGCGAGGGCGTGCAGCAGGCCCTTTTGAAGATCCTTGAAGGCACCGTGGCCAACGTGCCGCCGCAGGGCGGCCGCAAGCACCCCAACCAGGAGTTCATTCAGATCAACACCAAAAACATTCTCTTTATCTGCGGCGGCGCTTTCGAGGGGCTCGACAAGATCATCGAAAAGCGCAAAGGCAATCAGATCGTCGGTTTCGGCGGTGAGATCTTAAAACGCGAAGAAAAGAAAAAGGCCGGCATTTTCCGCGACGTCATGCCCCACGACATCGTCAAATACGGTCTGATACCGGAACTGGTCGGCCGTCTGCCCGTCATCGTGGCGCTCGGCGATCTGGACCGCGAGGCGCTGGTGCGCATTCTGCGCGAGCCGAAAAACTCGCTTGTGCGCCAGTACACCAAACTGCTTGAAATGGACGGCGTGAAACTCACCTTTGAAGACGACGCGCTTGCCGCCGTGGCCGATCAGGCCATCGAGCGCGGCACGGGCGCGCGCGGTCTGCGCGCCATTCTCGAAAACCTTATGAAGAACACCATGTACGAGATCCCCGCGCGCAAAGACGTGTCGGAAGTGCGCATCACGGCCGAAACGGTCAAAAACGGCGTGGCGCCCGACTACCTGCTCCTGCGCGACACGGTTCCCGTTCCGACCCTTGAGGCGGCGCCCGAACCGGCGGAACAAAAGAAAGACGCCTGACAAAAAGCCGCCGCGCCGAACTGCTGCGGCGGCTTGCTTTTTGCGACCGTTTATGCTACAATGATCTCGCGCGCATGAACCGTGCCGAACTCCCATATAGTGCATGGGGGTGATCGCATGAAAAAAGGCGCGGCGCCGACCAACGTGCAAAACGCAGAGGGGCGCCTGTTTTTACGGTTTTTTCTGTTTTACGGCCTTTCGTTCGTCGTCGGCATACTGCTCTACGTCCGGGGCGCGCGCTTCGTGCGGCCGGATGCGGCCAGGCCGTTCGTCGTCTTTCCGGCGGCGCTGGCGCTGCTCGGCGCTCTCCTGACCGTTTCCGGGCCCTATCTGACGCTTTTGAGCGTCGGCAAAGGACTTTGCGACGCCGTGCTGCTCGCTGGCGTCACGGCCCGCGTTTTCGGCGGCGAGGTCACCTGGCTGCCCTACAACGGCTTTTTGCTGCTGACGCTGCTCTCCTGCCTGACGTTCTGCTACGCCGCGGCGCGGGCCTGCTGGTTTGCGTTTTCGACCAAAGAACGCGACCTGAAACTGTTGTTTTCGCGTTCCTTTGCCCGTTTTTTACTGTTGTCTGTCATCATCGCCGCGCTTCTTACCGTCATTTGGTTTTTGTGGCCGCACATGACGTAGCGCCGCGGCGAGGAAGGAAAAAATATGGAGAACGAAAAAAGAAAATGGTTCCGGCAGAGCGACGATCGCCCCGACCTGCAGCCGGAAGACACCACGCCGAATTTGTCTTTCTTTTTCAAATTGCTCAAACGCAAACTCGGCAAACTCATGACCCTGAACCTTCTGATGCTGTTTCAGGTGCTGCCCGTGGTCGCCTGCGTGCCGATCTACATCTACGCAAAGACCTACCCGACCATGCAGTCGCCCGTCTACGCTCCCCTGCTCGGCGCGCACCTGACGGGCCGCTCTCCCACCGCGGGCTTACTTTTGTCCGTCCTCGGCGAGCAGATGAACGTGCCGCGGCTCTCGACCGGGCGCGTCGTCGCCATTGCGCTCCTTTTCGCGTTTTTGGTGTTCACCTGGGGGTGGCAGAACGTCGGTGCTTTCTATAACCTGCGCAGTCTGGTGCGCGGCGACTCCTGCTTTTTGTTCTCCGATTATTTCTACGCCATCCGGCGCAATCTGGTGCGCGGCTTCTTCTTCGGCCTGTTCGATCTGGCCCTTCTCGCCCTGATCGGCTTTGATCTTTACTATTTCTATCACCTGGCGGGAACGTTCGTGTTCGGCGTTTTCTACATTCTCGTGCTCGTGCTGCTCATTTTCTACCTGGTCATGCGCCCCTACCTCTACCTGATGCTCGTCACCTTCGACCTCTCTTTCTTCAAACGCCTCAAAAACGCGTTTCTGCTGGTCGTACTCGGCACCAAGCGCAACGCCCTGTTTGCCATCGGCGCCGCGATCCTGATCGGCGTCAACTTCGCGCTCATCACGGTGTGCCTGCAATTCGGCTTTACCCTGCCCATCATTCTGCCGTTCTTCTACCTTTTGCCGCTGCTCGGCTTTATGGCGACCTACGCCGCCTGGCCCGTCATCCGGCAGTATATGATCGACCCGGAAGAAGAAAAAGAGGGGCAGACCCAAAAGTCTACCCCGCCAGCAGTTGACTGACCGTGACGAATTCATATCCCGACGCCTGCAGCATCGGTATCACCCGACGCAACGCCGCAGGCGTCGGGCTTTTTTCCGCGATAAAATCGTGCATCAGAATGATAGAGCCGTTGACCGTGTTCCGCTCGACGTTCGTGATGATATTGCCGACCGGATTGTGCGCCCAGTCGCGCGTGTCCACGCACCAGAGTATGGTGCGGTAGCCCATATCCTCCGCCGCCTGCCGGATCGCCGCGTTGTCCACGCCTTCCGGCGGCCGGAACAGCGTGGGGCGCTGACCCGTGACGGCCAGCAGCGTCGCCTCGCAGGCCTCCATGTCGCGGCGCAGCGTGCCGATGCCGATCTGCCCGGTGTGATAGTGATGCTCGGTGTGGTTGCCCACCTCGTGCCCCTCGGCCAGTTCCCGCCTGACCAGGTCAGGGTGCTCCTCTGCGTTCTTGCCGATGACGAAAAACGTGGCGTGCACGCCGTATTCGGCTAAAATATCCAGTATCTCGGCGGTATATTTCGGGTGCGGCCCGTCGTCAAACGTCAGCGCCACCAGTTTTTTGCCCTCGTGCGCCACGGGCCCCCGCACGGCGGGCGCGGGCGCCGCCGAAACGTTCACGGCGGCGGCAGCCCACAGCGCGAGCGCCGAAAAAAGGCATATAAACCGTTTGCAGATCCTCATGCGCCGCATAACTCCTCCATCGTGCCGAAGCGGTAGCCCGCCTGCTTGATCGCGGCCAGAAGGCGCGGCAGAATGGCGGCGTTGGTGGCCGAGGTGGGGTGCAGGAGCAGCACCTCGCCGTTATGCAGATGCGCGACGAGTTTTTGCAGCGACGCCTCGGGGTCCGGCTGCCGCGCGTTGTCCCAGTCGGCATAGGCAAAACTCCAAAACACGGTGTAATACCCCATCTCCTGCACGGTTTTCAGCATCCCTTCCGAAAAACTGCCCTCCGGCGGGCGGAAATACGGCGCGGGTTTTTGCCCGATCACCGCCTCGACCGCGTTTTCAAGGTCGCGGATCTCTTTTTCTATCTTTTCTTTGGAAGCGTGCGACAGGTTCGGGTGGCGCGCGGTGTGATTGCAGATCGTGTGCCCTTCCGCCGCCATGCGCCGCAGCAGGTCGGGATTGCTTTTCGCCAGGTTGGAAAGCACGAAAAATGCCCCCTTTGCGTCTGCGCCGCGCAAGGCGTTCAGCACTTTTTCGACGTTGCCGTTCTCATAGCCGGCGTCAAACGTGAGATAGATCACCTTGTCGGCGTTTTCGTCGCCGTGCTTATGATCGATATACACGCCGCCGTACCGCTCGGCAAACGCGAATTCAGACGGAATGGGCGGTTGTTTGTGTTCTTTGTTTTTGTGAAAATACCAATGGCATTCTCCCCCTGCCGCGCCGACCGGCAAAGCCAGCATGGCCGCAAGCAGCAAAAAAGTCACCGTAACGATGCCTGCTCTTTTCATGTGTCACATTCCCCTTTCAAGCGTTTTTCACCGTTATTGTGCCTTGTTTCTGCCCGCTTACACCATGTAACTGTTGGCAAGTCTTTTGAAAAAAGGGGTTGACAACGTCGTTGCTTTCTGCTATACTATCATCAGTAGCAGATATGCCATATCTCCGGCTTTGTGTCGGTTGTGGTGTATCTGTTACTATTTTTTTTGCTTTTGATTTTCGATAAAAAAAGGATGCGATATCGCATCCTTTTTTGTTTTTCGGCTCATTCCGACTGAAACTCGGCAAGATGTTCTTTTACGTAGCGCATGATGCGCCCCTCAAAGCACCGCTTATTCTTGTTGAAAAACGGCGGCACGCGCTGCCCCTCGCGGCGGAAATTGCGCTTCATCTGAAACACCAGATCGGCCATTTCCAGGTCGCCGCCCGCTTTAACGGCGCGGCAAACGGCCGCCACGGTGCGCTCGTCGGCGGCGTCGAACCGGTCGGCCACTTCCTCGGGCGGCAGCAGCGACAGTTCGTACATCATCTTAAACGCGATCGGTACGGTGAACACCGGCTCGGCCTGCAGTTTGATATGCAGTTCTTTCGGTATCCCGCCCCACAGATCGACCGCCTTGTCGACAAACGGAGAAAGATAGTAGTCAAGGCGATCGTTGACAAAGGCAAAGTCCAGTTCTTTCTCCGAAACGGTCTTTTTGCGGCGGCGGTCGTACAGAAAAAAGTTGCCCTCCCGCGCGGTCGTGTAACTTTTGAACAGCAGCACCGTACTGCCGATCAGCAACCCCGCGGCCAGCACCGCGAGCAGCCAGATGAGCGGCTTTTTGCCCTGCGTGGCCGTGGCGGCCAGCACGAAGAAGATCAGCGCCAGTATAGCCAGCGTATAACTCATGTAACGGTACTCTCTGAAATTCGCTTTTTTGTTCTTCACGGCGTTCCCTCCTTACAGTTTCGTCAATTTGGCATACGTCGCCATCATACGTTTTGTACCCACGGTGTCAAAGGCGATCTCGTACAAATAATCGGCGCCCATTCTCTGCACCGACAGCACCAGCCCGTCGCCGAAATTATTGTGATGCACGCGGTCGCCCGGCGCAAACGTCACGGTCGGGCGCGCCGCGGGGGCGGGTCTGCCTACCGTGATGCGCTCGGCGGCGCCGGGAGCGGAAAAGCCCGTTTTGCCGTAGCGGCGCGGCGCGGCCTGCGCCGTCTCCCCGTGCGCGTACTTCGTCGTCTTCGGCTGCTGCAGCAGTTCCGGCGGTATCTCGTCAAGAAAGCGCGAGGGCGGGTTCGGCATGGTGCGCCCGTACAGCATGCGGGAAGCGGCGTGCGCGATATAGAGTTCGTCTTTCGCACGCGTGATCGCCACGTAAGCCAGGCGCCGTTCCTCTTCCAGTTCGGCTGGGCCCGCCATGACCGTTTGCATACCGGGGAAAATGCCCTCTTCAAACCCCGGCAGGAACACCTGCGGGAATTCCAGCCCCTTTGCGCTGTGAATGGTCATCAGCACCACCGCGTCGGCGGTGTCGTCGTAGCGGTCTACGTCGGCCACCAGCGCGTTGATCTCCAAAAACTCCGTCAGCGTGGGGGCCTCGGCGCCGTTCATGTACTCTTTGACGTTTGAGACGAATTCTTCCAGGTTGTCAAGGCGCTCAGCCTCGGTCTCGCCCGCGTCTTTGATCATCTGCCGGTAGCCGGTGCGATCCAGCACTTCTTCCACGAACTCGTCGAGTTTGGCATACGGCAGGTCGGCCGAAAGGCCCTCGATCAGGGCGGTAAAACCTTTGAGCGTATCGGCGCTGCGCGCCAGCGCGATATAGCGGTCTGCCCGCGCCATCACCTCAAACAGGGTCGTGTGCTCGGCCTCGGCGATCTCCGCAACGGCGGCCAGCGTCTTGTCGCCGATCTTGCGGCGCGGCTCGTTGATGATGCGCAAAAGGCGCTCGCGGTCGGCGTGATTGTTGATGACCTGCAGATAGGCCACCAGGTCGCGTATCTCCTTGCGGTCTGAAAAGCGCACGCCGCCCAGCATGCGGTACGGCACGGCGCTGCGGGCAAAGCCCTGCTCGAGGGCATTGGACTGCGCGTTGACGCGGAACAGCACGGCAAAATCGCGGTAGTGGTTTTCGCCGTTCGCCACTTTTTGCTGAATGATATCGACGATGGCGCGCGCTTCTTCGTTCTGATCTTTCGGGTTCAGCACGTGAATGCGGCTGCCGCCGCGGCGCTCGGTCCACAGCGTTTTCGGTCTGCGCGTTTCATTATGTGCTATTACAGCATTTGCGGCGTCAAGAATTGGTTGAGTTGAACGATAATTTTGTTCTAATCGTATTATTTCAGCTTTAGGCGTACTTTTGATTTTTTCAGTAAATCCCAAAATAATCTTTATATCCGCCCCGCGAAATTTATAAATGCTTTGATCGTCATCACCAACCACCATCAAGTTGTATGTTTCTCTTGGCATTTGTGATAAAATGCGCGTTAACTCAAATTGCGCATAATTAGTATCTTGATACTCATCAACTAAAACATAGCGAAATTGGTTTTGATATAAGGCGCAAATGCCCTCGTTTTGTTGCAACAGCCGCGTTGCATAAAAAATAATATCATCAAAGTCAAGCGCATTCGAACGTCTTAACCGTGTTTGATAAGCTGAATAGACTTTAGCAATTTGTTTTTTGCGATAGTCATCAACAAATCCAAAATCATCGTTTTCGATCTGCATTTCAAATTCTTCAGGTCCGATTAAATGGTCTTTGGCGCGGCTGACGGCAGCGAGCGCGCTTTTGGCGGACAGTACCTTTTCGTCTATATTCAGGTCTTTCAATACCGCCGTCATGGCCTTTTTGGCGTCGTCCGTGTCGTAGACGGAAAAGCCCGCCTGCAGACCGACCTCTGCGGTATAGCGGCGCAGGATGCGCATGCAGACCGAGTGGAACGTGCCCGCCCAGATATCGCGCGACACGGTCTCGTCCTGCGGGAAAGCGGCGGCTATGCGGGCTTTGATCTCCCCCGCCGCCTTGTTGGTAAAGGTGATGGCCAAGATCCGCCACGGCGGGCACGGATCAACGGCGAACTGCCCCAGCAGCGCCCCCAGTTCTTCCCGGCTCATATCGGCCGTGGCGGCGTGTTCCAGCGCGGTCACGTCGCGCTCGCCGATGTCAAACGGCACGGCGTTGTTGCGGTAAGCGTCGCCGTAGCGAATGATGTAGGCGATGCGTTCGACCAACACCGTGGTCTTGCCGCTGCCCGCCCCCGCCAGGATCAGCAACGGGCCGTTGATATGATAGACCGCTTCGCGCTGCCGCTCGTTCAGGCGCGCGTAGTAGCGGTCAAACAGCGCTCGTTTGGCGGTGAGATAGCGTTTTTGTATATCGGTCATACGTGTTCCTCATTCATACAGATAACGGACTTTGATCTCCTGCAAAAGGCGACCGAGCAGCACCGCGACGTAAATGGCAAAGGCGATCGCCACGACGAAATCGACGATCCAGAAGTACTCCATAAAGCGGAAAAAGCCGCGGCTCGGTATTT
>CAMZFG010000023.1 GCA_947306035.1 uncultured Clostridia bacterium
CTGCCCGAACGTGTGACGGTGACGCTGCTCGGCGACGGCGACGCGATCCTGGACGAGCGCGAAGCCGAACTGACCGAGGCCGAAAACGCCGCTTCCATCGTGTCCACCGAAGTCACCGCGGACGGCATACGGGTGGCGATCAGCGCGCCCGACGGCCCCGCGGGCCTGACGGTGGCAGCCGTCAGTCAGAACGGCGAGACGCTGATGACCGTATCGGTGGAAGAGGAAGGCGACCTGACGCAGGAGACCGGCGATTACGTCGTGTTCCTGCCCGGCGACTACGAGGCGTTCGGCGGCGGCGCGGGCACGACCGGCGACGAGGCTCTGGATATCACCGTGAACCTGCTTGACGCGGACGACGGCATCGTTGACAGCCGCGTCGTGACGTTGACGAATTGACAAAAGGAGAAAAAACATGAATAAAAAGCAATGGATCGTTAAAATCTGCGTGCTGGCCGTGATGCTGGCCGTTGTGATCGTGGTGGCCGTGCTGCACGACAGCATCCACGGCCCCGACAATCCCTTTGTGCCCGTGGAAGGGCGGCACACCGTTCTCAACCGCATGATCGCGCTGATCCCCGCGGTCATCGCCTCCGTCACCGCCGTCATCTTCGGCTATCTGGTGGTGCAGCTGATCGGCCTTGTCGTTTCCCTGCTGCTGCCCCACGTCTCCAACAAGGCCAAAACGGTGCTGACCCTTTCGCGCAGTCTGCTCAAATGGATCATCATCGTGGGCGTGATCGTGGTGGTGCTGCAATCGTTCGGCGTGGACACCTTCACCATTCTCGCCGGTCTCGGCATTCTGGCGCTGGCCATCGGCCTCGGCGCGCAGCAGATCGTCTCCGACGTGCTGGCCGGCTTCTTTATCGTCTTTGAGGCGGAATTCAAGGTCGGCGACATCATCACCGTGGACGGATGGCGCGGAACGGTATCGGATATCGGCATTCGCGTGACCAAGATCACCGACGCCTCCGGCAACGTCAAGATCGTCAACAACAGCGATATCAAATCGGTCGTCAACCTGACCGCCGAGTTGTCGGTCGCCTTTCTCACCGTTTCGATCGACTATGCCGAGGATCTGCACAAAGTGGAACTGGTGCTGCGCGACAACCTCGCGACCATCAAGGAACACGTGCCCGCCATTGTCGAGGGCCCGTACTATAAGGGCGTGACGGCGCTCGGCACTTCCTCGGTCGATCTTTTGCTGGCGGCCACCTGCAAGGAGACCGACGTCTATCAGGTCAAGCGCGATATCAACCGCGAGATCTTTCTGCTGTTCGGTCAGAACAACATTACCATTCCCTTCAATCAGATCACCGTTTCGCAGCGCGACGTCAATCCCTCGCCATATCTGGCAAACGCGCCCGAAAAGGATCCCGCGCCCCACGCCGCCGAGGCAAAACAGTTCCTCGACGAGCAGATCGAACATTCGAGAGATATCGACGAAGAAAACAAATGACACACACAAAAAAGCCCCCCGGACGGGGGGCTTTTTGTTTTTTCGCGTTATGGCTTTTTGATCAAAGTGTGTTTGCACTCCTGACAGCGCGCAGCGTCTTTGGGATTGAAAAAACCACATACAACACACGCGTTGCGTTCCGCTTTGACGTCCGGTTCGACCCAAAACCGTTTGATGCCCCAAAAGTGATAGATCTTGCCGCCGATGGGATATTGATCGAGCAGATACTCCGCTTTGCCACTCTCGGCTTTTTCATTCCATTCCGGTATGGAGCCCATCCCACCGACATAATCATTCAAACGCACGATATGCGGTACGATCTCTTTGATCTGCCCGTCTGCCAGACGCACCGATACTTTGACCGCATTCATATTTGCCATACGATAATGCCACTGCCGTTCGATCGGCTGCGATACGTTTTCAACGGTCACGTCGACGATCTCACCCACCCACGAGCGATCGGTCATAAAACGACAGATGCGCGTGAGCGCAACGGGCAAAATCAAAAACGCGGCAAACGCGATGAAAGTGCCAGGTTTGCCCATGTGGGTAAAAAAGTAATCCCGATAGACCACATACACCAAAACGACAAAACCCCACGTGCCAAGGCAGATCAGCAGTTGTTTGAGAAACTGCCACACAGCATAGCGCATGACGTCGCCGGGCAATTTGAAATCGATCGGCCGCGACTGTCTCATCATGGATCATCTCCTTTATCATCGTATCCGACGCGGCAGTATTCGGCTCAATCATACAGATCGATCCACGCAAGCAGGCATTGCAGGCCTTCACCCATAAAGTCCGAAGCAACAACGTCTATTTTGCGATACGCGCAGTCCGAACGATCTTTCAGCAAATCGTAAAGTCCGTCGGTTTGTTCGACGGGAAAGTTGGCGTTGCGCGTATAATGCAGCATCAAAATCGGGCCGTCCAGTCGGTCGCTGAACGTGACAGCCGAGCGCAAAGCATATTCTTCCGGCGCATCATCATAGGTACTGCCGATCAAAGCGGCAAGAAGATTTTGTACGTTCTCGCCGCGCGCGATACCGAAAGCGTGCAGATCGGTTACAGCGTCGACCACGGCGCAGCCGCTGATGCGATCTTCGGCATCCGCGGCAAATAAGCGGAGCGCGTTGACCGAGCCCTCGGAAGAGCCGGCAACGAAAACTTTGGAACGGGCGATAAAATCGGTCTGATCGAAAATAGACAAAAGCGTCTGCGCGTCGGCCAAGTCCAGCGCCCCGCCGAAATCACGCACACCTTCGCTTGCATCATATCCTCTCGCATAAGGGCGCACGACGATCAGCCCGCGGCTGACGTATAGTTGTGCAAGCGCGTCGATGTTGATACCCACTTCCGGAAAATACAGCAGGACGGTGTGAGTTTCTTCGGCATAATCACGTGGAAGTACCACGTCGGCGGCCAGTTTGCCATTGGCATTTTCATACAGCACTTTATAAGCGACTGCTCCGTCGATCTGTTGGCTGAACGCTTGCATCGTGACGGAAAGCACGCCGTCTATATCGACCATTTTCTCCATCGTGTCAACGGTGGCGGTTTGATGAGTTTCCTCATTTGCCGACGCATCTGCCCCCGCGGCAGCGGGTTTCTGCTCGGTTTGATCTGGCGTCGTGCGGGCGCACGCGGTCAGCAAAAACAACAGCGCCGCGCAAAATAATGCTACCCGCATTTTCTTATTTCTTTTCATATTCCCTGCCCCTTTCGATAATCAAAGATATGCGCACTTCTTTATTTCATTTTACTGCAATTTGCGGTATTTGTCAATACCGCATTTCGCGGTATGTGAAAATAGGCGTGAGGGGGGATGATGATGTATCGGCGCATACGCGATCTGCGTGAGGATCATGACCTGACGCAAAAACAGGTGGCCGGCAAATTGAACTGCTCCCAGCAGGTATACAGCAACTACGAACTGGGGCAACGCGACATTCCCACCGATATTCTGATTAAACTTTCAAGACTGTACCGGGTCTCGGTCGATTATCTTTTGGGTATCAGCGACGATCCGAAAATACATCCGTGACGCGGAACATGAAAAAGCCCACGAGACGGGGCTTTTTTCATTCATTTTTCAAACGCGGCGGCGACGTCTGCGAGCAGGTCGCGAATGGGCAGATGTTGGGGGCAGACGCCCTCGCAGCGGCCGCACCTGATGCAGTCGCTCGCCTTGCCGCGGTCTTTGGTGTAGATCGACCTGTAATAAAAATCCGCGTTCCAGCCCTTATAGCGCCGTTTGGCGTTGTAACAGGTGAAAAGGTCGGGAATGGAGATATCCATGGGGCAGCCCTCCACGCAATAGCGGCAGGCCGTGCAGGCAACGGCGTTCTCGCCCGTCAGCACCGCCGTGACTTCGGCGACGGCCTGCTTCTCCGCCTCGGTCAGCGGGCCCGTCTCCTGCATTAGCGCCACGTTCTCCTCGGTCTGCTCAAGCGTGCTCATGCCGGAGAGCACCACCAGCATTTCTTCCGGCGCGGCGGCAAAGCGCAGCGCCAGCGCCGCCGGGGTCAGACCCGTTTTTCGCACCGCCTCGACCGCTTTTTCGGGCAGGTCTGCGAGCAGGCCGCCCTTGACGGGCTCCATGACGATGACGGGCTTGCCGTATCGGCGGCACACCTCAAGGCACCGGCGGCTCTCGACCACGGGGTTTTCGTAGTCGGCGTAGTTATACTGGATCTGCACGACCTCGATCTGCGGGTACTCCCGCAGGATACGTTCGAGCGTGTCGGCGCTGTCGTGGAAGGAGAGACCGACGTGACGGATCTTGCCTTCTTTTTTGAGCGCGAACGCCGTTTCGTAGGCACGGCACGCTTTGAAATGGAGAAAGCTGTCGCGGTTCTGCGCGTGCATCAGGTAAAAATCGAAATAGGAAACGCCGCAGGCCGCCAACTGGCTCTCGAAAAAGGGGCGGATGTCGGCTTCCTCTTTGAAGTATTGCCCCGTCAATTTGTCGGTCAACAGATACCGTTCGCGGGGATAACGGGACGAGAGGCACGCGGCAAGGGCCAGTTCGCTCTTGCCGTCGAGATAGCCGTGGGCGGTATCGAAATAGTTATAGCCCGCGTCGAGAAACCGGTCGACCATGCGGCAGAATTGCGCCGTGTCGACCTCGCCTTCCTTCATGGGCAGGCGCATGCACCCGAAGCCCAGTTTTTTGCTGACGCCGAAGCGTTCCATCGTTCTCTCCTTTTCAAACAAGGTGCGCAACGGGGCGCGTTTTCGGTCAGTTTGCGGCGATAACGGCCTCGAGGTGGCGTTTGGCTTTGGCAATGTCGGCGGCGGGGTCCTCGCCCGCCTCGCGCTCGATGGTCAAAAAGCCGCGGTAGCCGACCTCTTCCAGCGCGGCCAGATAGGCGGCAAAGTTCACGTTGCCCTCGCCGAGCGGCGTTTCGCGGTAGAAGGCAACGCCCTTCAATTCCGCCGGGCACGGCAGCACGCCGTAGACGTATTCCGGTTTGGTGCGGTACAGCATGACGCCGTCTTTGGCGTGGGTATGCACGATGTAGTCTTTGAGGTTATGAACGGCCGTCACGGGGTCGTCGCCCGCCACCATGACGAGGTTGGCGGGGTCAAGGTTGACCGCCACGCCCGTGGAATGCAGCCCGTCCAGGAACTTTTTGAGCACGGCCGAGGTCTCGGGGCCCGTCTCGATGGCAAAGTGCGCGCCCACGCTGTCGGCGTATTCCGCCAGCGCGAAGCAGGCCTCCTGCATGATGCCGTAGCGGGGCTCGGTCGGGTCTTCCGGCACCACGCCGATGTGGGTGGTGACGACGTGCGTGTCAAGATCGAGCGCGAGGTCGAGCATGCGCTTGGAGCGCTCGATCAGTTCGGGGTTGCGCTCGGGGCGGAAAAAGCCCTCGCCGAGGTCGCCGCACAGCGCCGAGAAGCAAAGGCCCTGCGATTTGACGAAATCGAGCAGTTCCCTGCGGTCGGCGGGCGTCAGGTTCTCGGGGCAGTTGGCGCCTTTGGTCACGTACATCTGAATGCCCGCGGCGCCGATGGCGGCGGCGGAGCGAATGGCGGTGCGGGTGTCGGTGCGGAAAGAATCCACGATGACACCGATGGGAAATTGAAACATATCACGTTCTCCTTTCGCGTTGTGCGTTGGTATTTACTGCTTTTTTCGTTACCTTACCCCGTTTTGAGGCCTGCATTTGGCGTAGGCCATGCGCGGGGTGCCGTCAAAGACATAGATGGTGCCGCAGTAGGTGTAGCCCTGTTTTTTGAGCGCGTTTTGCATGATGCGGTTGTCGCTGTGCGTATCAATGCGGACTTCGCCGATCTGCTCCAGCGCAAACGCGGTGGCGGCGGCCAGCACGCCGTGCGCGCCGGGCGCGGCGGCGATGCGGTGGATGACCCCGTAGGGTGCGTCGTCCGGCCAGGCGCCGTCAAAAATCTCGCGGTAGGTGGGGTCTTCGCCCACGGCAAAGTAGAACACGCCGGCGATGGCACCGTTCTGCATGACGAGGTAGCACTGCCCCGTCGCGATATCCTCCCTGACCATATCCTCGCTCGGGTGATGCTCTCCCCACTGGTGCGGGTTGCCGCTCTCACGCATACGCTCGCGCGCGGCGGCGTAAATGGCGAGCACGTGCGGCAAGTCGCCGCGCACGGCGCGGCAAACGGTCGATGTCACGGAAGAACTCGCCCCGTCCACGCCCATTTTGGCGCGCAGGTCGCCGAGAGACTTGTCGTATTGCGCTTTTGTGATGGCGCCGTGCGAAAGAAAGGTGTCGAGCAGCGCTTTTTGGTTTTCAAACAATGCCCGCTTTTTCTCGTCCATACCGATCCCCCGCTTTCCGTTGCTTTGATTGTAGCACATCCGGCGTATTTTTGCAATAGAAAAAGGACATTCTTTTGAATGTCCTTTTTGCTGTTTGACGATCCAGACGAGCAGTTCGCACTCACGCGGCGTCAAGGAGCGACTCGTCCGGGAACGTCGTCTCGTTCCGCGTCCAAAGCAGGTAGATCTCCAGTTTGGTCGCGTCGGCGGAAAAGCCGAGGTTCTTATTGTCCGCCGCCTGCCCCGCGCTGTCCATGAACTGCGTGGTCATGCGGATGCCGTCTGTGTAAAAACGCATCACGCGGCAGTCGAAAACGGCCACGGACAGCACGTAATCGTCGTCGACGGTCACGCCCTTTTCTGCCAATCCGGCGCTGCGGTAGGAAGGGCCGCCCACCGTACTGCCCTGCTTATAGATGACGTATTTGTCCTCGCGGTAGCCGACCGCGATATACGCGCCCGTATCGTCCTTGATGAGAATGCCCGCATACGAGGCAGGATCCTTGACGCGCACTTCGAAGGACGAGTCGACGGCCGCGGCGTCCTGCAAGTCGTCTTCGTCGCCGGTCAGCGCCGCGCGAGCGGGCAGCCGGATCTCGCCGATCTTTTCCGCGGCGACTTTATAACCCTCCCCGTAAACGGTGTATGCCGCGACGGGAGCGGCCGTGCCGGCAGGGATCAGAGAATAGTACGTTTTGGCGGGGTCGTTCGTGCAGCGGAACAGCATAAGACCGTTCTCGGTCGCCGTGGGGGCCTTGACGATCACACCGTTTTCATAGGCGGCGTCTTCCAACATGATCGCCCGCAGTTTGTCGATGTGCTCCTTTTTGACGCCGATGGTGCGGACCAAAAAGTTGTCGACCTTGTCACGGAACGTATCGCCCGCGGTGGCGTCGATGGCGTTGACGTAAAGGGTGAAACTGCTTGTCGTCAGACTGCGCGAACCGCCGATGTTGCCGAAGTTGGAGAACAGATAGTCGCGCTGCAGCGTCGCCTTGTCCACGCCCAGCACGCCGCCGATCAGATAGGCGATAAAGCCCGTTCGGTCGGTGCCGATGCTGCAATGGAAAAACAGCGGATAACTCGCCTCGTCCGCCAGCAGAGCGAACACCTGTTTGACGGCGGCGTAGTTGGCCGCCTGATACGCGCTGGGGTCGTATTCCATAAAGCAGTTATAGTACTTGACGGACTTGCCGAGCACGCTGCGCTCCGTTCCCTCTCCGATCGTATTCAGACAGGTGACGTCTTTTTCCTGACGGAGATCGATCTCCGTTTTGACGCCGAGCGTTTCCAGCATGAACTTTTTGCCGGCTTTCGTGATCTCCTCCGTGACCGTGTCGGAACTGTTTTTGTTCAAACGGCCCGAACGATAGATCATGCTCTGTTTGACGACTTTGCCGCCCGCGGCCACGTAGCCGCCGAGGTCGCGCATGTTCGTCACGCCGGCGCAATGCAGCATGCGGGGCAGCGCCGCGTCGGTCATAAAGGCCATCACGTCGCTCTTGACGCCGTTGTCGGCGGTGACCTGATACCAATAGACCGTTTTGGCTTTGAGGTTGATGACGGAAACGCTGTTGGTCGACGGCGAGACTTCCCATCCTTTTTTAAGGTCGGGGCGCTCGCTGATGACCACGGTGTATTCCCTGGCGCCGTCAACGGCATCCCACGTCAATACGACGGGGGCGGGCTTGCTCTGCTCCGACTTGCCTTTTACGTTGTCGTTCGGCAGATCGGCTATATTGCCGTTGATGTAAGCGAGCTGCCGCTCGGTATGAATGCTTTTGATCTGCGACGCCGTGGTGATATGATCCTCGACGTTATAGGATATTGCCTCGTCGATCTGCTCCTGCTCTTCTTCGCTCGGCGCGGTCTCGTTTTCCGCCGCGTTCTCCGCGCTTTGATCGGCGTTCTCCGCGCCGCCCTTTTTGAAAGAGCAGCCGACGCCCGAAAACACGACCGCCGCCAACAGCAGCAGGGTCAGCAAAGAGAGTAAAAATCTGTTTTTCATGGTTTTTCCCCGTGATCTTACACAATTTCTATTTCAACGAAATCCTCGGTCAGGCAATCCCGACCGACGAACACTTTGAACTTGCCTTTTTCGACCGTATAGCGGCCTTTCTCATCATAGTAGCCGAGGTCTTTTATGCCGAGTGCAAAATCGACCCGCCGGCATTCGCCCGGCTCCACGCCGACCTTTTGAAAGCCCTTGAGTTCGCGCAGGGGGCGCATGAGCGACGCCACCTCGTCGCGGATATAGAGCTGCACGGTCTCCCGACCGAAAACCCGACCGACGTTCGTGATCTCGGTGCCGACGACGAACGTTTTGCCGTTTTCAAGTTCCGTGAGCGGTATTTTGCAGGTCTTGCAAACCGGTCTCGTATAGGAAAAATCGGTGTAAGTCAGACCGTAGCCGAACGGATAGTACGGCGTGGGTATGCTGTCGACGTAGCAGTTGCCGGGGTTTTCGCCGTAGTAGCAATCCACGGGGCGGCCGCTGGGCGTGACGTTGTAATACAGCGGGATATGGGTGGCTTTTCGCGGCAGCGTGACGGGCAAACGGCCCGAGGGCGCGCTGACGCCGAACAGAACGTCGCTGACGGCCCCTGCCCCCTCGCTGCCCGGGTGCCAGGCGTAGAGAACGGCGTCGAGTTCGGGCACGATATCTTCCATGGCGATCGGCCGGCCGCAGAACAGCACGCCCACCGTCTTTTTGCCGTAGGCCTTTGCCTTTTTGATG
>CAMZFG010000024.1 GCA_947306035.1 uncultured Clostridia bacterium
GAAATGGCGATGCAGGGCCAGATGACCGCGTCGAAATAGCCGAGGTACTCGATGAGCTGCCCCACGTTGAACACGCCGCGATGCACCAGATACCCGCCGTAGCCGAGCACGATGCAGATGACCGCCTCGATGAACAGCGTCAGCCCCACCTCGAACATCATATCGAGCCGGGTAAAGGCCACGTTGGCCTTTTCGTTGTCGGCGTTGAGTTTGCGGAAGCGGCGCAGTTCGTGCGCCTCTTTGACGAAGGCCTTGACGACCGCGATGCCCGTGAACATCTCCTGCGAAAAGTCGGAAAGATGCGAGAAAGCGGCCTGCCGCTCGTCCCACCGCTTTTCCATGAGTTTGTCGAGAATGGCGGCCATGACCGCCATCAGCGCCATGGGGATCAGCGACAGCAGCGTCAGCATCAGGTTCATGCGCGCCATTTTATACAGCGCGATGCCGCCGAGGAACACCACGTCGCACAGCATCAGAATGCCCCAGCCGAAACAGTCCTGAATGGTGTCGATATCGTTGGTGAACAGCGACATGAGATTGCCGATCTTGCTCTCGGAGTAGTAGTCCTGCGACAGGCGGCTGCAGCGGTCGAACATGCGGGTGCGCAGGTCGCGCTCCACGCCCACGGAAACGCTGCTGAAGCAAAGCCGCCACAAAAAGCGCCCGACCAGCATGATGAGCATGACGAGAATGACGGGCAGGCAGATCTTTTGCAGCAGAAACGCCATGTCAAAGGGGACGGCCGCCCCGCCGCTCTCGGCCGTGCCGGTGTTGATGCCGTTGACGACCTGGCCGATCAGGCGCGGGATCTGCAGCTGCACGATGTCGATCAGAATGACCGAAAGAGTGCCGAGCAGCAGCAGCCAGCAAAAACGGACGTAATATTTGTTTGTGTACTTGCTGAATATCACCGCAAAGCATCTCCTTTCGGGTAAAATGGGTCAGCACCCCCGTATTGTAGCACAGGTCGACAGGTAAGTCAACTCCCGCAGTACCGGCAAAAAAATGTGCTCGGTCCATACGTAACTCTTGTTACGAACAACCGAGCGCACCCGACACCTAATCCGACAATTGAGTACTGCGGCACTCTGCCTCCGGTGACCGCTTCATTATACACCGCGCGGCGCACGTCTGTCAATACCCGCGTGCAAATTCGATCGTGTTTGCGGCAAAAACGCGTCGAATTTGAGCATATGCGCCGTTTTTATATGATTTTATGCCGTATTTTTGTGAACAAATCATAAATAAATCCCTCGACTATTGCATTTCCCTTTTTCTCGTGTTATACTATATGAAGTTTATATAGGCACACCCGGAGCGATCCGGCGTCGCAAAACTACAGGGCCTTCTCAAGGCAGCCAGCTGCATTCTTCTCCGCCGCACGGTGGAGCCATCGTTTGCGGCGTCGCGCCTTGCGGTGCCGTTTTATTGTTTCCCGTTCCAGATGAAATGACGAAAGAAAGGAGCGTGACGACCGTGCTGCCCTCTATCCGTACCCGCGTGCGCGGCTATCTCTATCTGTCCTCGGTCGTCATGATCGCGGTGCTGCTGCTGCTCTTTACTTTCGCACAATTCCTGCTGATCAGACGCCAGGCCGTTGAAGACGCCGAGATCATGTTCGAGCAGATCGGCCAGGTGCTGGAAGAAAACGAGCGGGAAATGGACGTCGCCGTGGCGGCGTTCAAAGAGGACACCCTGCAAAAGGCCGACACCGTGGCCTATATCATCGACCGCAACCCGGATATCATCGACACCGGCGACATGACCGCCAGCGTTGACCGGCTCTACGAGATCGCGCGCCTGATCGGCGTGGACGAGATCCACATTTTCGACAACGTCGGCCGCCTGTTCGTCGGCACCGTGCCGCGCTATATCGGCTACACCATGGACGACGGCGAACAGATCGCCTTTTTCAAGCCCATGCTCGACAACCCCGACCTGCGCCTGTGCCAGGACATCACGCCCAACACGGCGGAGGGCAAGGAAATGCTGTACGCGGCGGTGTGGAGCGAGGACTATATCGTGCAGGTCGGCATGAAGCCGAGCGCCATCAGCGCCGCCACCGAGCGCAACAACTCCTCGCGCATCTTCTCCATGCTCAACGTCAACAAGGGCGTTTCGGTCTACGCCGTGTTCTCCGACGGCGAAGTCCTCGGCTCTACCGAAGAGCAGGACGTGGGCCTTTCCTGCGACGAGGTGGGCCTGCCCCTCGCGAAACTGTCCAAAGGCAGCGACCATTTCACGGTCAAACTGCACGGGCAGACGCGCGCGTTCTGCGTGGTGCAGCGGCTGCCGAACGGCACCATCGTTTATCTGGAGACCAATCGCACGCTGTATCGCGATATCCCCATCTACTGCCTGCTTCTGCTGCTGGCGCTGGCCACGGCAGACCTGTTGCTGATCTTCGTGGTACACTGGTATATCCGCCGTCACCTGATCGACAGCATCGACCGCGTCAACACCTCGCTGACCGCCATTGCCGACGGCGACCTGGACGAAAACGTGGATATCGCCGACAGCCGCGAGTTCTCCGAGCTCAGCCGGCACATCAATCAGATGGTGCAAAGCATTCTCGGCAACACGGACAAGATCTCGTTCGTGCTGCAGAAAGCCAACCTCAACGTGGGCGTGTACGAGTATAACAAACTGATGAAGCAGGTGCGCCTGACCGCCGGCATCGGCAAACTGTTCGGCGTGAGCGAAGAGGAGATACAGCTGTTAGCGCGCAACACCACCGCCTTCCGCCACTTTGTGCAGGGCGTTTGTTCGCACGCGCTGGAGGGCATGGACAACATTTACGTCGTGACGACCAAAGACGAGATCCGCTACGTGCAGATTGAAGAGGTCAACTGGACCGGCGACGTGTTCGGCGTGGTCATCGACATGACCGAGACCCTGCGGCACCGCAAACAGCTGGAAGAGGAGCGCGACATCGATCTGCTGACCGGCATTTTCAACCGCCGCGGCGCGGAGGCGCGCCTTACGAACCTGTTTGCCTCGCCCGAGAACATGAAGCACGGCGCGCTGGTCATGCTGGACGCCGACGAGCTCAAGATCGTCAACGACCGCTTCGGCCACGACGACGGCGACCGCTATCTGCGCGGCGTTGCCTGCGTGCTGGAACAGTTCCCCGAGGAGCATCGTCTGGCGGCCCGCGTGGGCGGCGACGAGTTCGTGATGCTGCTCTACGGCTACGAGACCGAAGAGGCGTTGTCTGCGGCCCTGCAGCTTTTGCAGAAGTCGCAGGAGAGCGCCGAGGTCACGCTGCACAACGGCGACAAGATACCGCTCAAGTTCTCCTACGGTTATCAACTGACAGAGCCCGGCGCCGACTACAATTCTCTGCTGGCCGCCGCCGACACGCTGATGTACGAGAACAAACGGCAAAGAAAAGAGCAATGGAAAAAGGATAGCCAAGCGTAAGAAAAGCCCCCGCGGGGGCTTTTCTCTTGACAAAAACGTCTGTTTCGGGTATAGTGAGAATAGTCTTTTACAGTTCAGAACAAAGGAGAACGATCCATGTCCCGCATTTTCACCTCGGCAGACCAGCTGATCGGCAAAACGCCGCTGCTGCGCCTGTGCCGCATTGAAAAAGAGGAAAAACTGCAGGCCGCGCTTTTGGCCAAACTGGAATATTTCAATCCCGCCGGTTCCGTCAAAGACCGCGTGGCAAGATCCATGATCGACGACGCGGAACAGCGCGGCGTGATCAAGCCCGGCTCCGTCATCATCGAGCCGACTTCCGGCAACACGGGCATCGGTCTTGCCGCCGTGGCGGCGGCGCGCGGCTATCGCCTGATCATCGTCATGCCGGAGACCATGTCGGTCGAGCGGCGGCAGCTGATGCGCGCTTACGGCGCCGAGCTGGTGCTGACCGAGGGCGCGCTCGGCATGAAGGGCGCCATCGCGCGGGCGGCGGAGCTGGCCGAGATGATACCCGACAGTTTCGTGGCGGGGCAGTTCGTCAATCCCGCCAACCCGCGGGCGCATTTTGAAACGACGGGCCCCGAGATCTTTGAAGATACCGACGGGCAGGTGGATATTTTCGTCGCGGGCGTGGGCACGGGCGGCACCGTGACCGGCGTGGGCGAATACCTCAAATCCAAAAACCCCGCCGTGCGCGTGGTGGCCGTGGAACCCGCCACCTCGCCCGTTCTGTCGGGCGGCGAAGCGGGCCCCCACAAGATCCAGGGCATCGGCGCCGGTTTCGTGCCCGAAGTGCTGCATAAAGACGTCATCGACGAGATCGTGCCCGTCGCCAACGAGGAGGCGTTTGCCGCCGCCCGCCGCATGGGACGCACCGAGGGCGTGCTGGTCGGCATTTCGTCGGGCGCGGCGCTGCACGCCGCCATCGGCCTTTGCAAACAGCCGGAAAACGCGGGCAAGACCGTGGTGGTGCTGCTGCCCGACACCGGCGACCGCTACCTCTCCACGCCGCTTTTCAGCGATTGAAACGACAGATGAAAACAGCGCCGTACCCGCGGGTACGGCGCTTTGCTTTTTTATTTACGGCGCGCTGATGACGACGTTGCCGCTGACGGTATCCACATCAACTTCGGCCGTGCCGTCGCCGAACACGTAGCGGTCGCCCGAAACGGTCATGGGCGCGTTGCCCGTCACCTTGCCGCTGACGCTGTCCTTTTCCAGCGTCAGGCCGGGCGTGGCCGCCACGATCAGGGTGACGTCGCCGCTGACGCTGTCGATATCGGCTTTGACGAACGTCGCGCCGGGCGTCAGCGAAAGGTCGCCGCTGACGGTATCCACGTTTGCCTCGGTCACCTCTCCCGTCACCGTCACGTCGCCGCTGACGGTATCGACGTTCAGCAGGCGGCAGATCACGTCCGTCGCCGTCACGCCGCCGCTGACCGTGTCGATATCCAGTCTTTCGATCCCGATACCCGTCAGGGTCACGCCGGCCGAGACGGTATCGATATCGACGGTCTTCATGTTTGCCGCCGTATCGCGGGGCAGATAAACGGTGAGCGTTTTGCCCACGTCGGCGGCGCGCTCCAAGTGGAACCAGCGCCATCTTTCATAGCGCAGATGCAGTTCGCCGTCTTCCAGATACCAGCGCATGGTGTGGTCGGGGTCGCTCACGGCCTCGCCGTTCTTCGTCTCGCTGAACGTCACGACGTCGCCGTCGTAGGGTTCTACGATCACGCTGCCGCCGCGCCAGTCGATCTCGAGTGCCGTCACGGGCACGGTCACCGTGCCGCCGCCCTCTTCGGTGTAGGCGTGGCTGACGCGGTTTTCAAACCAGATGCGGGTGTGCGTGCTGCGCGTCACAAGGCCGATGACCGTGATCGACGCCGCCAGCGCTACCACGCCGCACAGCACCGCGATCCACGCGCCGTGCCGCTTTTTTTGCTGCGGCTGTTCGGGCGCTGCCGCGGGCGCTTCCGCGCTCGTTGCCGCGGGTCTGCCCTTGTCGGTCGGCGCAACGTGCGCGCCGAGCACGATGCCGAACACGCCGACGGCCACCGACAAAAGAAACAGCGCCGAACCCCAGTCGTTATCGATCAACGACGGCGGAATGAACGAAAGGATGCACAGCGCCACGCCGACGGAAATGAAGATCGTTGCCAGCGTGCTTTGCCGGCGGCACAGCGCCTCGTCGTAGGCCCTGGCGCTGCGGTCGCACATGACGGCGCCGCGGTGCGTCAGAATGATCGTGACCACGCCCGCCGCCACGAAGAGGAACAGGAAAGCCGTCATCCAGGCGGCGAACATGCAGGGCACCGGCGCCAGAATGAACAGCGCCACCGCGCACGCGGTGCCGAGCCCGCGGCGCCATTTATAGCGATAAAGTTTTTCACCCTCGTCCGGCGCGATGGGCGGCTCGACAAAGGGTTCGCGCGCCGTTTCGGCCTGTGCCGCGGTCTCGATCAGCGGCCGGATGTCGCCGAGGTCGCCGATGGCGCGGCGGCAGGCCTCTTCTTCGCTGTCGCCCGCCGCGATGCGTTCCTCGTAGCGATCGGAGAGGTTGGCCAGCAGTTCCTCGTAAAGCGCCTCGTTCTTATCCGTGTGCGGCGCGCCTTTGAACACGCCGTCCAGATGTTTTTTCAGTTGCTCTTTCATAGTGTCTCTCCTTCCCTTGTGACCGGTTCCAGCAGGCGGCCGATCAGGCGATCGGCCGTTTGCCATTCCGCCCGCGCCGCCGCGAGGGCTTCCTGCCCCGCGTTCGTGATGCTGTAGTAGCGCCGCCTGGCGCCGCTCTCTTCGTCGCCCCAGTAGGAGCGGATGTAGCCCGCCTCTTCCAGACGCCGGAACGCCGTGTACAGCGTGGCCTCTTTTAAGGCGTATTTCTCTTCTGTCGCGGCGCGAATGGCCAGGTTGATGCGATAACCGTAGCTGTCGCCCGAAGCCAGTTGATTGAGAATGATGGCGTCGGTGTGCCCGCGTATCAGATCTGCCGTGATGGACATATCCTCACCTCCGGATGCATTGTAACACATAATACCTCGCCTGTCAAGGTATTTCAGAAAAAATAATCAAAAAATTTTTTCAAGGACGGGGCGGGGGCGGCGCATTGACTTTCGGCGGCGCGTCTGCTACAATATACTATAAGGCGGCAGGCAACGCGCCGATCCCGCCGCAAAGCGAGGTGCAGACCGTGAAACTGACAAATGAAGAAAAACAGGCCGTGACCGCGGCCATTCTGCGCGTGCTGGCCGACACGCCCGCCGCCACGCGGCGGCAGATCATCGACGGGGCCGTGGCGCGCTACGCGCCGGGGCTGAAAAAGCCCGTGCCCGCCGAGGACGAGATCGGGGCGGTGCGCAGTTACGTCGGTTCCGTTCTCAACGACCTGATCGCCAAGCAGGACGTGGCGCGGGGCGAGGACGGCTACGAACTGGCCAAAGAGACGCCCGTGATCGTGCGCGAGGAGCAATGCGAGACCGCGATCAAGCGCCTTTTGGCGGTGCGCCCCTACGGCAAGGGCGAACTGTATCGCGCGCTCGACCGCCACTTCGGCACCGACCGCACCGCCACCCGCGAGGACGACTGCAGTTTGCACACCGCGGCGGGCACCGTGCTCTCGCGCCTGGTCAGAACGGGCACTGTCGCCTTTGTCGACGGCAGTTACCGCCTCGCTTACGCCGTATTCGACGGGCGCAACGATCCCCTGCCGGAAGCCGCTTTCAAAGAAAAACTGCTGGAGCGCCTGCACCTGCTCGGCGGCGCGTTTTTCGAGCGGTTCGCCGCCGGCGCGCTGGAAAAGTACTTTCTGCTGACCGGCCGCGAGGTGCTGACCTGCGAGATCACGGGCGGCGCCGACGACGGGGGCGTGGATATCATCATCGACACCGCCGACGATCTCGGCTTTACCGAGCGGGTCATGGTGCAGGCCAAGTGCCGCGACCAGACACAGGTCACCGAAAAAGAGGTGCGCGAGTTCTTCGGCGCCCTGACGGCCAGGGGCGGCAGCCGCGGCATTTACATCACCACCGCCTCTTTTCACCCCGGCGCCGACCGGCTGCTGAAAAGCATTCCGAACTGCGTGGGCGTGGACGGCGACAAACTGTTCGATATTGTCAAAAAGACCGCCTACGGTATTCATAAAACGGGCGCCGGCTACACGTTTGACGAGGCCATTTTCGGGCTTTGACTTGACAGGCGCGGCACGCCGTGCTACAATGATTTGATCTTATCAAAGGAGATGTTTTCTACGCAAACCCTACTGGCGCTTTCCGTGGCGCTGCTCGCGGGCCTTTTCATGTCCCGCCTGACCAAAATATGGAACCTGCCCGCCGTTACCGCTTACCTGGTGGCGGGCGTACTGATCGGCCCCTATTGCCTCGGCCGCCTCGGCGTGGCGGGGCTCGGCTTTGTCTCGGCCGTTGACGTGAACACCTACAGCGTCATTTCGGACGCGGCGCTCGGCTTTATCGCCTTTACCATGGGCAACGAGTTTCGCATAGCCGACCTCAAGCGCACCGGCAAGCAGGCCGCCGTTGTCGCCGTGTTCCAGGCGCTGACCGCCACGCTGCTGGTCGATCTGTCGCTGTTTTTGCTGCACCTGATCATACCGGATAAACTCTCGCTGTCCGCCGTGCTGATCCTCGGCGCCATCGCCACCGCCACCGCGCCCGCCGCGACGCTGATGGTGGTCAAACAGTACAAGGCCAAAGGCCCCGTCACCGACATTCTGCTGCCCATCGTCGCCCTTGACGACGTGGTCGGCCTCTTGGTCTTTGCCGTCTCCTTCGGCATTGCCAAGGCGTTGGAAAACGGGCAGGTCGACCTTGTTTCGGTGCTGATCAACCCCCTGATCGAGGTGTTCGTCTCGCTTTCGCTCGGCGCCCTGATCGGCTTTGCCTATAACTTTGCGGAACGCTTTTTCCACTCCCGCAGCAAGCGCATGAGCATTTCGGTCGCCTTCGTCTTTCTGGCGGTGGCCCTCTCCATGCTCAAATTCCACGTCGGGCCCGTCACCATCGGCTTTTCCTCGCTTCTCGTGTGCATGATGCTCGGCACCGTGTTCTGCAATCTCTGCGACTTCTCCGAGGAGTTGATGGACCGCATGGACCGCTGGACGGGGCCCTTGATGGTGCTGTTCTTCGTCATTTCGGGCGCGGGACTGGAACTGTCGGTGTTCGGCGACTGGCAGATCGTGCTGGTCGGCGTGATCTTCATTCTGTTCCGCTCGATCGGCAAAATGGGCGGCGCCGGCATTTCGGCACGCTTCATGCACTGCGAGCCGACCGTGCAGAAATACCTCGGCATCACGCTGCTGCCCCAGGCGGGCGTGGCGCTCGGCATGGCGCTGACCGCCTCGACGATGGGCGAAACGGGCCTTTTCGTGCGCAACATCGCGCTGTTCGCCGTGCTGATCTACGAACTGATCGGCCCGCTGCTGACCAAAATGGCGCTCGATAAAGCGGGCGAGATCACCGAAAAACCGATACCGCCCCGCGTGCTTGCCGAACGGCAAAAAAAGAACGGCGATCCGCCG
>CAMZFG010000025.1 GCA_947306035.1 uncultured Clostridia bacterium
AGCGAGGCGCGGCCGATATCCAGCATATCGGAGAGAGAGGAGAGCGAGGCGGGCAGCACGATGTCGTCGTGCTCCTCGGCGGCCAGCCAAAGCGCCAGGCGCCGTTCGGCGCTGCCGGCCGTAAAGCCGCGTATCTTGCGGTTGAGAAAGCGCACGCGCTCGGCGAGAAACGTCAGGTAATTGTCGCAAAAAACGGGGTCTTTGTGCAGCAGTTCGCGCACCGCCTCGGCCGGAAACAGGAACAGGCGGCAGGCGGTCAGCGTTTCCACGCGCGAAAACGGCTCGGCGTCGGGGCAAAAGAGACGCGCCGCGCCGAACACGTCGACGGGGCGGAGCGTGCGCAGGATCACGGTGCGCCCGCTGTCGCCGGAGAGAATGTGCGCCCGACCCGACAGCAATACCGACAAAACGCCGTTCGTGTTTGCAAGCGTTTGTCCGGCGGCGACGGTCACGGGGGGATAGCGCCCGATCAACGTCTCCAGGCGTTTGGCGTCTACCCCCGCGAACAGGGGCAGGGAGAGCAGGTCGTCCCGATCCATCTTATCACCTCGTTTTGTATCAAATGAGACAATTATAGTATAGCGCGCCCCTGCCTTGCTGTCAATAGTTTTTGCCGCTTTTCGGCGCTCCATTTGTGAACTAATTGTTAAATTCGGGAACGCGGCGCGCCACGCTCTTATTCTTTTTGTATAATGAAGACAGACCGCACGGTCGTCACGAAAAATAAAAGAAAAGAGAGCAGTATCATGATCGCAAAACAACTGTTTGGCACCCTGCCGGACGGCAGAGCCGTCACGCGCTATTTTTTGAGCAATAAAAACGGCATGACCGTCGCCGTTCTCGATTTCGGCGGCACCATTCAACAACTGCTGGTGCCCGATCGCCGCGGGCTTTTGCAGGACGTGGTCTTCGGCTACGACGACCTGGTCGGCTACTACACGGCAGACGGCTATCACGGCGCGCTGGTCGGGCGCTTCGGCAACCGCATCGCGGGTGCGGCTTTCGAGTTGGACGGCAAGACCTATCGGCTCTTCAACAACGACGGCAGAAATCATCTGCACGGCGGCAAAGAGGGCTTCAGTTTCAAGATCTGGCAGGTCGTGCCGGAAGACGGCGAAGAGCCGAAACTGCACCTTTCTTACGTTTCGCCCGACGGCGAAGAGGGCTACCCCGGCACCTTGACCGTTTCTGTGACGTACACGGTCAAAAAGAACAACGCGCTGGCCATTCACTATACCGCGACGACCGATAAAAAAACAATCGTCAACCTGACCAACCACTCCTATTTCAACCTCGGCGGCTTTGCCTCGGGCAAGATCTACGACCATTTGCTGCAGCTGGACGCCGATACTTTTCTCGCCGTGGACAACGAAACGATCCCCACGGGAGAACTGACCCCCGTGGCGGGCACGGCTTTCGATTTTCGCAAACCGAAACCCGTGGGCGAGGCCTTCGCGCTGGCGGAGCCGGACCATTGCTTCAATTTTGTCGGCGGCAAAACGGAAAGACCCGTGTGCCGCGCCGTGCTGTACGATCCGAGGAGCGGCCGGGAGATGAAAGTGCTGACCGATCAGCCCTGCGTGCAGTTCTACACGGCCAACTACATGAAAAATCCGGCGCATCCGTTCAAAGGCGGCTATCCGCAAAACGTGCACAACGCGCTGTGCCTGGAAACGCAATGTATGCCCGACAGCATCCACCACGAGCATTTCACGAACACCGTGCTGCTGCCGGGGCAGACCTACGACACCACGACCGAATACGTTTTCTCGATCAGACCATAACGATCAGGCGGGGGCTTGCCCCCGCTTTTTCATGTTTATGCCGTCGCTCACATATAGTAGGGCGGAGGTGAAACCATGAAAATTTTACGTTTGATATGCCTTGCGCTGGTCTTTTGTCTGTTGTTCGGCACGGCGGCGTTTGCCGCGCCGGCGGCGCAAGACGAAGCACCCGATACCGCGGTCGACACGCCGCAGAAAGAGGCGGGACTGCCGTGCAGATCGGCGATCCTGATGGACGCCGCCACGGGTACGGTGCTGTACGAACAGAACGCGAACGAGCCGCTGCCGCCCGCCTCTGTCACCAAGATCATGACGCTGCTTCTCGTCATGAAAGCGGTCGAGGAGGGGCGCATCGCCCTAACGGACACGGTCACGACCAGCGCGCGCGCCGCCTCGATGGGCGGGTCGCAGGTCTTTCTCAAAGAGGGGGAGACCATGAGCGTGGAAGATATGGTCAAAAGCGTGGTCATCGCCTCCGCCAACGACTGTGCCGTCGCGCTTGCCGAATACACGGCGGGCAGCGAGGAGGCGTTCGTGGCGCGCATGAACGAGAAGGCCGCCGCGCTCGGCATGGCGAACACGCATTTTGAAAACACGAACGGCCTTGACGACACGGCGAAAAATCACGTGACCTCGGCGCGCGATATCGCGATCATGTCGCGGGAACTGATCCGCTACGATACGATACTGCAATACAGCTCCACCTGGATGGACAGCATACGCGGCGGGGCGTTCGGCCTGACCAACACCAACCGGCTGGTGCGCTTTTATCCGGGCTGCAACGGGCTGAAAACGGGTTCGACCTCGCGTGCGGGCTTTTGCGTCAGCGCCACCGCCAAACGGGGAGATCTTTCTTTGATCTGCGTCATCATGGGCGCCGAGAACCGCGACGTGCGCAACCGCGCGGCCGCCAAACTGCTGGATATGGGCTTTGCCGGATACAGCGCCTACGCGAACGAGGGCAAAGAACTGACCCTGCCGACCGAGGGCGCGACGATCCCGACGGCCACGGTGCGCTACGCCGCCTTCGGCGCGGTGGTGGCGAAGGGAAGCGCCGGCCGCGTCGCGGTGCGGGTGGAACTGCCCGAAAAACTGACGGCGCCGCTGGCGGCGGGTGAGGAAGTCGGCACCGTCGTTTTCACGCTGGACGGCAGCGAGATCGGCCGCGTGCCGGTGCTCGTCACCGAGGACGTGCCGAAGATCGGTTTCTTCACGTTGTTCCGGCGCATGCTGGCGCAGATGTTTTTGACATAAATCGCACAAAAAGTAACAAAATTTTCTTATTTTTCTATTGCAAAATCGCTTTGGGCATTGTAGAATAAAAAAGAAGTCTATTGCATTTGTGCGGAAAGCAGGTCAAAATGTCTCTTCATCTCAACGACACCTACGTAGCTCCTTTCGTTGCGGCGCGCGAACTGGACGCCATTCGGCCGCAGGTCGAGGCGGCGCACACCCTTTTGCACGGCAAAAACGGCCCCGGCAACGCGTTTCTCGGCTGGCTCGATCTGCCGCGCGACTACGATAAGGCGGAGTATGCCCGCATCAAGGCGGCCGCGGCCAGAATTCAGAAAAGCTGCGCCGTCTTTATCGTCATCGGCATCGGCGGTTCCTACCTCGGCGCCCGCGCGGTCGTCGAGTTTCTCAAATCGCCGCTCTACAACAACCTCAAAAAGAGCACGCCCGATATCTATTTTTCCGGCTGCAACATCAGCGCCACCAACATACAAGAACTGCTTGACCTGTGCGAGGGGCGCGACGTCTGCATCAACGTCATCTCCAAATCCGGCACGACGACCGAGCCGGCCGTGGCGTTTCGCGTTTTCCGCGGCATGCTGGAGAAAAAATACGGCAAAGAAGAGGCCAAAAAGCGCATTTTCGTCACCACGGACCGCGCTCGCGGCACGTTGAAGCACTTTGCCGACGAGGCGGGTTACGAGACCTTTGTCGTACCGGACGACGTGGGCGGCCGTTTCTCGGTCCTCAGCGCCGTGGGGCTTTTGCCCATCGCCGTTTCCGGCGTGGATATCGACGAGCTGATGGCCGGCGCGAACGACGCCCGCGAGGCGCTTGCCGACCCCGACCTTGAAAAGAACGACTGCTACCGCTACGCCGCGCTGCGCAACATTCTGCTGCGCAAGGGCAAGACCACCGAAATTCTGGTCGGCTACGAGCCCTTTATGCAGATGTTCTGCGAATGGTGGAAGCAGCTGTACGGCGAGAGCGAGGGCAAAGACCACAAGGGACTGTATCCTTCCTCGGTCATTTTCTCGACCGACCTGCATTCGCTGGGGCAGTACATTCAGGACGGTATGCGCACCATGTTCGAGACCGTCGTAGCGGTCAGGGAAACGGGCGTGCACGTGCCCGTGCCGGAAGACCCCGCCAACATCGACGGCCTGAATTTTCTTGCCGGCAAAGACCTCAACTACGTCAACGACATGGCCAAACAGGGAACGCTGTTCGCCCACGTGGACGGCGGCGTGCCGAACGTGCTGCTTGAACTTGACGACCGCACCCCGCGCTCGCTCGGCTATATGATCTACTTCTTTGAAAAGGCCTGCGCCATCTCCGGCTATCTGCTCGGCGTCAATCCGTTCGATCAGCCGGGCGTTGAGGCCTACAAAAAGAACATGTTCGCCCTGCTCGGCAAACCGGGCTACGAAAAAGAAAAAGCCGCGCTCGAAGCGCGCCTTGCCGGCAACTGAACAAAGAGAAAAGGGAGCTTTGCTCCTTTTTCTTTTTCATTTTTGCAAAAAGCACTTGAAAAAAGCGGCCGCGTCATGTATAATAAAACTGACGCCGGAAGAAACGCTTTCGGGTACGATTTTGGGAGGTATGGAACATGCTGAAACTGATGATTGGTGTCAAAGGGACCGGTAAGACGAAAACGCTGATCGAAAAGGTCAACGAGGCGGCCGGCACGTCGCACGGCGACGTGGTGTGCATCGAAAAGGGCACGAAACTCCGCTTTGATATCAAACCGACCGTTCGCCTGATCGACGCGGACGAATATAACGTTCACAACGCCACGGCCCTGTACGGCCTTATCGCCGGCATTCTGGCCAGCAACTACGACGTGACCGATATTTTCATCGACAATACCGTCAAGATCTGCGGCGGCGACGTCGCCTCGCTCGACGTCATACTCGACGAGCTGGCGGCCCTGCTTGAGAAGCACAACGTCAACGTGTTTATGACCGCCTCGATGCCCGTGGAAGACGCCACCGAAACGATCAAAAAGTATCTTTGAAACAGCAAAGCCGCACGGTACGCCGTGCGGCTTTTTTTATTTTGCGCGTTTTTGCAGGATCAGGAGGATCAGAAAATAGCCGATCGCCGCGGGAAGAAGGATCAGAAGGAACCAGTAGAGCAGCGTGACGGGGATATCGGCGGCGGTGAAGGGATAGCCGTAAAGAGAGGCCGTGATCTCGTCGACGATCCAGAGCAGCACGCGTATGACCGCGAGCAGGATCATGGCAAGCAGCGCGGTGGTCTGCAGCACGTTGTCACGCGCAAACGGCCGCTTGAACGGCAAAAGCGGCGAGGGTGCGTTGTCGGCCTCGTCAAGCGTTTCTGCGGCTTTTTGCCGTGCTTTTTGCGCCGCCGCGGCGCGGGGGATGCGTGTGGCGGCCAGGACGGCGATCACGGCACAGAAGGCAAGCTCGATAACGAGCGAGAGCGCGGAACTGCCGACGTCGCCGAGCGCGAGCGGCTCGCCGAGAAACAGGGCCAGCGAGGCAAGCGAGAGCACGTATTTGAACAGCAGCGCGCCGCCGACAAGCAGAAACAGCATGCGGCAGGCACGAACGGCAAAGCGGCGGATGCCGTCGATGAGGAACCCGCAGCAAAGCGCCAGGCCGACGATCTCCAGCCATTGCTGCGCGCCGTCGATCAGATCGAGCCAGAGCGTCTGGCGCAGCACGGCGTCCGTCAGAAACACGCGGCAGAGCGGCACCAGCCCCGCGCCGTAGATCGCGTAAACGCCGAACAGCACGGCGGCAGGCAGCAAAAGCGACGGTTTTTTAGCCATGCGGACACCCCCTTTCTTGGTCTTAAAACAGTATAGCACATTCCGCCGAAAAAAGCAAACATTCTTTTTCGCCACGCTTCATACACTAAAAGAAAAAGGCGGTTTGCTATGCGTGTTTTTGACGATATCGAAATACGGGAGGCGGTGAACGCGCTCGGGGGCGGCGTTTGGAAAAGGGAGCCGTCCGGCCGGAGCGTGTGCGGCAGAGAAATACCGGTGCTGTCGGCCGGATGCGGCGAGCGGGTCGTGCTCTACGTGGGGGTACACCACGGCATGGAGCGGCTGACGGCGGGCGTGCTGACCGATTTTGCGCACGAACTGGACAAGATATACGCCGACGACGGCAAGGCGGGCGATGTGTCCGTGCGGGCGCTGCTGCGTCGTTTTACTTTTTACGTGATCCCCATGCTGAACCCGGACGGCGTACGCATCAGTCTGTACGGCGCGGGCGAGGGGCGCGGCGACCTGAACGCCGTGTGCGGCGGCGATTTTTCGACGTGGCAGGCAAACGCCGACGGCGTCGATCTCAACCACAACTACGACGCGGGTTTTGAGGCCTACAAAGTCCTTGAAAGAGAAGCGGGCATCACGCGCGGCCCCGGCCGCTACGCGGGCGAGAGACCCGAAAGCGAGCCGGAAACGGCCTTTCTCTGCGACCTGCTGCGGCGGCTGCACCCGCGTCTGACGGGGCTTTTGTCGCTGCACACGCAGGGCGAGGAGATCTTTTGCGGGTGCGAAACGGCGCTCTCCGCCAAATGCCGGGCCGTCGGCCGCCGCTTGCAGGGCATGACGGGCTATCAAATGAAGATACCGACGGGCCTTGCCGCCTACGGGGGCCTGACCGATTGGTGCATCGAAACGCTGCGCCGCCCCGCTTTTACCCTTGAATGCGGCAAAGGCAAAAACCCGCTGCCGCCCGAGGATGAACCCGCCGTTTACGCCCGATTGCGCCGGGCGTTGTTCTGCTTTCCGCTTTTACTGTAGAAAAAAGGGCGGCCGTGCGGCCGCCCTTTTGCTTTTTTAATTAAAACTTGACCAACTGACCGGCGGGAATGCGCGTCACGGCGTCGTTGACCTCGATCCACACGTCGGTGGCGGTGGGGTTCAATACCATGGTGCGGTCGGCGGAGAAATGCAGCGCGCGCAGCGCCGTCATGTAGTCCACGATCTCGATGTTGGTGGCGTACCACACGTCGTCAAGGCCGCCGGCCTCGGCCGAAAAGCGCTCGATGACGTCCCAGTTGTTGTCGTTGTCAAACTCAAAACTGTGTCCCCACACGTAGAACAGAGAAAGTCCGTATTTGTAGGTCTTAAAACGCTCCAGAAGGGAAAAAAGGGCGGGGTCGGTGTGCTTGCACGTGGGGTTCCACTCCAAAAAGTTTTCCGGCAGCAAAAAGTCTCTCGTGGCGTGCGTGGTGCGGGCGTAGCGAATGCCGAGTTCCGGCAGAAGCCGCTGCAGCGTTTCGTTGTAAGTGCCGAAAGGATAGGACATGCCGCGCACGGGATACCCGCAGATCGCTTCCAGGTTTTTGCGGTCTTCCATCATTTCGTAGACGACCTCTTCGCGGGGCAGGCGCTCCAGAAACGGGTGCGTAAAGCCGTGCGCCGACACCTCGTGCCCGACGTATTTGGTGCGCACGTCCTCGGCGCTGACGTACCGTTCCTGCCCGATCTTGGCGGCGTTGAGGTGGAACGAACCCCGAATGCCGTTTTTGTTGAAGATCTCGATCAGGCGCAGATCAAAGGTGCGGCCGTCGTCGTAACTCATGGTCAGCGCTTTCTTTTTGCCGTCTTTCCAGTAAGAATAGCGAATTTTCATGGTCAAACTCCTTTATTTAAGATTGCGGATCGTCAAAAAAGTTCATCTGTTCGCCCTGCTTTGTCACGTTGCGGCAGGGCAGACCGAGATGTTCATAGGCCAGGCGTGTCACACCGCGGCCGCGCGGCGTGCGGGAAAGAAAACCGATCTGCATGAGGTAAGGCTCATACACGTCTTCAAGCGTCACGGCCTCCTCGCCGATGGTGGCGGCCAGCGTATCGAGCCCGACGGGGCCGCCGTCGTAAAATTTGATGATGGTCGTCAGCATCCGGCGGTCGATATTGTCAAGCCCCAGCGCGTCGATATCCAGTTTTTGCATGGCGAATTCGGCGATCTCCGGCGTGATCCTGCCGTCGCCCTTGACCTGCGCGAAGTCGCGCACGCGCTTGAGGAGACGGTTGGCGATACGCGGCGTGCCGCGGGAACGCGAGGCGATCTCGACCGCGCCGTCGTCGGAGATCTCCACTTCCAAGATCTTGGCGCTGCGGCGCACGATGGTGGCGAGTTCTGCCGGCGTGTAAAGATCTAACTTCAGTTGTATGCCGAAACGTTCGCGCAGCGGGGTACTTACCTGGCCGGAGCGCGTGGTGGCGCCGATCAGCGTGAAATGCGGCAGATCGATGCGGATGCTGCGCGCGGCGGGGCCTTTGCCGATGATGATATCCAGCGCGCAGTCTTCCATGGCGGGGTACAGCACCTCTTCCACGGCGCGGGGCAGGCGATGGATCTCGTCGATGAACAGCACGTCTCCCTCGGAGAGGTTGGTCAACAGGGCCGCGAGGTCGCCCGGCTTTTCAATGGCGGGGCCAGACGTGACGCGGATATTCACGCCCATTTCGTTGGCAATGATGTTGGCAAGCGTCGTTTTGCCGAGGCCGGGCGGGCCGGATAGCAGCACGTGATCCAGCGCGTCACGGCGCTGTTTGGCGGCGTCGATCGACACTTTCAAATTCTCCTTGATGCCTTCCTGCCCGACGTATTCCGAAAGCGTTTTGGGGCGCAGGGTGACGTCCGGTTCGGTGTCGCCCGCCGTTTCGTGCGCGGAGAGGATGCGATTTTCAAAATCGAACTCGTTTTCGCTGAAATCCATGGTCGGCTCCTTATATCATTTTTTTCAGGGCGGCGCGAATGATCTCTTCCACTTCCATATTTGCGGTGTCGATGCTGCGCAGAGCGTTCACGACCTGCGCGCGGCTGTACCCGAGCACCATCAGCGCCTCTTCGGCCTCGTTCAGCTTGCCGCCGCGGGGGGCGGGCGCGCCGCCGACCGCCTCGGTCAGGCCGGAAACGGGGAACGCCTCGCTGT